>CAZFOX010000066.1:0-632 GCA_964520565.1 uncultured bacterium
GATGGCGTCGGTTCTCATCGAGAAAAAGCCCGTCTGAAATATTGAAAAAAGTGTTGGTATTCGCTTTCCGGAAAGATACAATGTTTTTACCGAAATAAGTAAAGAACGAGTGGGAATCGCTAAAGAATCGGTATGAAAGAACGAAAATTAGAAGTAGAACGAAATACTCACCAGCCATTTCGTTCTCCTTTTCTCCTACTTGGATGAGTCAAAGAGAGAGTCCCCTTCTCAACTCATCCTTTTTTTTATCCAACCCACCAATCCCAAACCATTTACCAAACCCCCTTGCCCAAACCACCCCTCATTCCTGTCATTGCGAACGCAGTAAAGCAATCTCTTCCCTGTCATTGCGAACGCAGTAAAGCAATCTCTTCAATCTCTCTTCCCTCCATCCACCTGTGTCCTCTTCCTTTCGGGTGTTATGATAGAATCCATCACTAATCCACAGGACTCGATTCAAAGGAGAGACGGTTTCATGCGTAAACTGATCGTTGCAGGCAACTGGAAGATGAACGCCGGTACGGCGGACGCAGCGGCGGCGCTGGCGAAAGGAATCGCGGCCAAACATGGACAGACCACGGCGGTCGATATCGTTTTCTGTCCCCCCTTCACCTCGTTGCGGGACGTGAAAC
>CAZFOX010000066.1:642-3367 GCA_964520565.1 uncultured bacterium
CCCTCGGCGCCCAGAATCTCTACCCCAAAGCGGATGGCGCCTATACCGGCGAAATCGCGCCCGGATTTCTGATCGACGCAGGCTGCCAGTACGTCATCCTCGGCCACTCCGAGCGGCGCACCTACTTCAAGGAATCCAACGAGTTTATCAATCAGAAAGTCAAATGCGCGTTCGAAAATAAACTGATCCCCATTATGTGCATCGGCGAAACCGAACAGGAACGCGAAGCGGGCAAAACCGAAACGGTCTGCGAAGACCACCTGCGCGGCGGGCTCGCCGGGCTGACGGTCGAACAGGTGAAAAGCATGGTGATCGCCTACGAACCGGTCTGGGCGATCGGAACCGGCAAAACCGCCACGCCCGACGACGCGCAAGCCGTGCATAAGTTCTGCCGCGGCGTGGTCGCCGATATGTTCGGCAAAGACGCCGCCGAAGCGGTACGCATTCAGTACGGCGGCAGCGTTAAGGCCGATAACTCCAACGCCCTTCTCACCCAGCCGGATATCGACGGCGCCCTGGTGGGCGGCGCAGCTCTGAAAGCCGATTCGTTCATCGGCATCATCGACAACTGCGGCGCGCTGTAATCCCGAAAATAAGCGATTTCAAATTGTATCGAGGAGGCGGGAAAATATCTTCCCGCCTCCTTCGGGCACTTTCCATACCGCAACTACCCTGCTGGTTTGTCGTTCCTCGATCAAAAATTGATGCAAAACTGGCAGCGGATAAAGATATCCCCCACGCTGTTCAATCCGTTCGACGCGTCGAACGGCAATCCCCGAAGCTGGTTTCCTTCGGCCACTCGCGAGTTCCCCAGAATCCCGTCCGGCCCCGCTCCCACCAGAGCGAAATCGCCTTCCATCATGGGCCGTAGGCGCATGGAGGTTTCTTCCTGGTGTTGCAGGGCATGAAAGAACATATCGCCCCCCGGGATTTTCGGATCTTCATCCACATAGACGTAGGTATTGAGAATGCTCTCAAATCCCCGTTGATCCAACTCGCTCCGTTGTTTCAGGAAAGGATCGCGAGGAATGGCCGACATGTAGGCAACCGGCGATGTTAAAACCATTAGAATATGCTCGGCGGAACGCTGGCTGGCAGGTACGCCACCAATATTCTTGAACTGTTCTTCCAGAATTTTTTTACCCTCCGGCGTGTTGTAATCCCACACATCGATAGGCAGGTAACCGGTATCTGTGTGTAATAACTCCACGCTGTTATAAATACTTCGCAAATCGGCCATATTGCGCGAAAGTTTGGCTTTGATTTGTGCGTTGAGAAAATTGGGAACCGCGATAGCGGCCAATATTCCAATGATGGCGACGACGATCAATAACTCGATTAAGGTAAACGCTCGTTTCATGATTAAACTCTTGTCTTTTTTATGGATTCAAATAATCCTGAAAACCTCCCACTCGACTCCCCCATGAATCCTTCGGGAATCGATATGCGTCCGTTACGGCTGGAGATTCTCAAATCAAAAGGCAGGTGGTTAATACACACACTTCGAGCGTGGTTGGCGGAGGATTATTCTGGAGAGAAGAAAATCGGAATCGCAGGGAAGAGGCGTCCGGGAATGCCAAGGACAAGAGTGGATAAGACACCGCTGGCCGTTGCAGCGGTTTATAAAAATGGGATGAAGAGGAAGAAACAACGACGGTTGGATAATCGTTATTCAGATCGACCGAGATCGAACAACCGCAATCTTCTTTTTCTTCACAGGAGACACCGGCTCCTGCCGTTTCAACAGGCTCCCCATCGGATACACGGCACGCCGGTAAATCCGATACAAGACAACAGGATTCTTGAGAAATCGCTGTTTGTTCCCGGTGTTCTTTTCCGAAGAGATGCGGGTGGCACTGAGATTCGCATCGGCAGACATCGAACCGCAATACGCCCACATTGCAAAAAAAGAAAGCAAGCAGGCTTAATCCGTATCGGAAAAGATATTGCGATTTGTTTCGCATACGCTCAACCGGGAACACGTTCTGCAGGGAAGATATCCCAGATATCATCCCTGCATGGATTTGCGTCGATTAAAATTGTCCCCGTTTTATGGCATCCTGTCAACGAAGATTCCGCCGCCAGGACTGCGCGCGGTTCACGGAGCCCAGAACGGTTCACCTGCGGGAATAAAGGTTACTGGAACCTCACCCACGAATTTTTTGAGCCATTCCGCGCAATAAATCATCCCGGATTCTTCGGAGATGGCGTGCCCCAATATGATGATAGCTTTGCGCATCCCGGCCTGCGACGCATCGCGTACGTATTCGACGGTCTCCCACTCGCGGGTTTCTCCCGCCAGAAGGATTTCCACATCGTCCCTCTCCAATAACCGCATCTGCGAAATCGATCCCGACGCGCCCACACTCAATGCGGCCTTACCGGAGACGAGACCGGGATCGCCGATGACTCGGATGGTTTTGGCCGAAAAAGTCTTTTTCAATTCCGAGGCCAGCGCTTTGACAGAAACCGGAGGAATGTCGAAAACGATTGTCTCGCCCGTTTTAACGAAACGTTCCCATCCGATTGCCCGCACCATTCCTTTGACAATTCCGTCGGGATCGGTCATGTGGATATGATCGTGGAACCGAAAGACAATCAGGTTGTGTTCGCGGATATAATTCTGTTTGGCCGTCAAAACGGGATCGTCCTTCAGATCGGCGATTTCGTCGAGGTGATTGTAAAAAGTGGGTTCGTGGGTGATGATAAAATTACACCCGGCCTC
>CAZFOX010000066.1:3377-12087 GCA_964520565.1 uncultured bacterium
AGCCGCCTTTTTCAGGACGTCCATCGTCGCCATAAACGTCACGGCGATCCCCGTTACCGGATCGTCCGGATTTCCGGCCTTGAACGTATCGACCGTCTCCGCCGCCCATTCGCAGGTCACGTTTTTCTTGATCCGTTCCACAACCTCGCGCGCGGAAATCGAATCGCCGGATACAGATGGAATAACCGAGAAAGCCAATAAACAGACGAACGGAAGAATTCGGATAATCGATTTCTGTATCATGATGGATGCCTTTCACTGTTTTTAAGGAATTTTATACACGACTTATTGGTTTGATCTTGTCATTTACATCGGTTACGATTAATGACACAAACAAAGATCAATATCTCCTCCCATACAAAATCATCCTCGAACTTTCCACACCGAACGATTCGCCGCCGAACGACCCGAGAATTCCATCAACCTGCAAGTCCGCCGATTGCAGCATATCCACCATTTGTTCCTGTTCGTACAACCGCACGGATTCCCGATAACGGTGTTCTCGATCCCCCCAATTCTCGATAACGATCTCTTTCTCGATTCGCTCCCCGTTGGATGAGATCGAACGCCTTTCGCGGATGGTAAACTCGCCGTGGGGCTTAACGCTTTCCGCGACCAGATGGCGGCGGACGTAGGAGGGATTCAGATAATCGAGCAGAAACCATCCCCCCGGTTTCAGCACACGGCCGAGTTCGTTTAGGACGGTCAGATTTTCCAGGTCGGTGGGGAAATATCCGAACGAGGTAAAAAAGGAAAGCACGGCATCCAATCCTCCCTCAGGAAAAGGCAAAAGCCGCATGTCGCCACGCACATACCCCGCTCGGGGGCTTTCCATTATCGCATGTTCCAGCAGGGGAAGCGAGTAATCGAGGCCGGTCACATGCTGAAATCCCTTACGGCGCAAGGCGCGGCAATGGCGCCCATTCCCGCAACAAAGATCGAGAAGGCGATGCTCGGCATGAAGAGGCAATATGGATAGCGCCGCCTCGGCTTCGTTCTCCGCGGCGCGGTCGTCACGATGCGCGTAAACATCCAGATAGATATGATTGAACCACTCCCGCCACCAGGCGTCCCGGTCTCGATCCTGGGAGAGAGACGGTTTCAAGGATGCTGGATTCATACGTACCCCCGGAAGGCGATTGGTGTGGACTCCCGCCCATTATAACTCACGGATCCCCTGTCCCCCACCCCACCCGTTTTACCGCCGGGCTCGGGAGAACTTGATTGTCCGAGTCGGGTATCTTACTGTTATGGAGGCGGGGCGCGGCCCCTTCGATTTCAACAAACCAAAGAGGGTGAATCATGACAAATCAGAAACTACGCGTGGGTATGATTGGGGCCGGATTCATCAGCCATTTTCAATCCGTGGCGATGGAACAGGTGCGGAATATGGAGCTGGCGGGTGTAACATCGCTGGCCGGTGCGGAGGCATTTGCCGCTTCGGCGCGCGCTCGTAACCTGGGGCCGGCAACGGTATACCCCAATGTGACCGAACTGGTCAAAAACGTGGACGCCGTGGCTATCTATTGCCCGAATTACACCCGGATCGCCATCATGGAAGAGATCGTGGCTGCCGTGAAATCGGGCGCGAAACTCAAAGGCGTCATCTGTGAAAAACCGTTGGGGCGGAACGTGGCCGAAGCGCGGCGGCTGGTCGATCTGGCCGCTGGAGCCGGGCTCAAAACCGCCTATTTCGAAAACCAATTGCAGATGCGTCCCATCAAGGCACAGATGAAACAACTCGAACCCCTTCAAAAAAACATGGGGCCCATGTCGCTAACCCGCTCGGCGGAAGAACACGGCGGCCCCCACGAAGGCTGGTTCTGGGATCCCACCCGGCAGGGCGGCGGCGTGCTCTGCGATATGGGATGCCACAGCATCGCCGTAGGCTGGTATTGCCTCAATCCCATCGGCAAACCCCTGACCTTCATGCAACCCCAATCGGTCAGTTGCGAACTCGGCCTTCTGAAATGGGGATTGCCTTTCTGGCGCGAAAAACTCCTGAAAGACAAAGGCGTCGATTACACCAAAGTCCCGGCGGAAGATTTCTGCACCGGTATGATCACTTATAAAAATCCGGAAACCGGTCAGATCGCCAAAGCCCAGTTCACCAACTCCTGGATGTTCGAAAAACAGGGTTTACGCCTCTTCATGGACGGAATGGGGCCTGGTTACGCTTTCGAAGTCAACACCCTGGTCGCTCCATTGACCATCTTCATCGGCGATGCGGCGGCGGAAGCCACGGCAGACGCCGAAGTGGCGCTGGAAAAATCCACCGCCAGCCGGGGCCTTTTGGCCGTTCACCACAACGAAGCCGACCTGTACGGATATACCGATGAAAACGTGGAAGCAGCGGAAGCCTTCCTGGCCGGGCGGGATGCTTTCCTGCCCTTGAGCTATGGCCTGGAAATCACCAAACTGGTCATGGCCGCTTATATGGCCGCCGAGAAAAAGAAGACCATCGATCTTACCGATCCAGTGGTACAAAAGGAACTGGAAACATATATTCCTGCCATCCAGCAGGGAAAAGGCAGAGATGTACTACAAATGATATAAAATAACCCTTGTCTTATTGATCTCTTCTGGCCGTGGAGTAAAAAAACTTCACGGCTTTTTCATTTTCTCGATTCCCGGCTCTGGAATTTCGTACGCCCTTGGTGTAAATCAAGGATCATGGAAAAACCTCGGAAGCCCCAACTCGTCAAGATCGATCGATTCGACCTTCCCGCGGGACGTACCTTGGCGGGTAAGTACGAAATACTCCGTTTGCTTGGCTCGGGTTGGGAGGGGGAAGTTTACTTGATCCGGGAAAAAGCCACGGGTATCGAACGCGCCGCCAAACTGTTTTTCCCCCATCGCAATCCCAAAGGCCGCACGGCGACCGCCTATGCAAAGAAACTCCACAAACTGCGCGGTTGCCCGATTTTGATCCAGTATCACACCCAGGAAAAAATTCATTTCAAACGGCAAGAAATAACCTGCCTGATTTCCGATTTCGTGGAAGGAGAATTGTTGAGCGACTTTATTAAAAAACAGACGGGAAAACGGCTGCCGGTTTTTGACGGCCTTCACCTTCTCCACGCGCTGGCCAGCGGCGTTGAGGCGATTCACAATTTGGGGGAATATCACGGCGATCTACACGCGGGGAATGTAATTGTCCGCCGTCTGGGTATTGGATTCGATGTAAGACTGATGGATCTGTTTCATTGGGGAGGACGCAAGCGGGATAACATCCAGGAAGACGTATACGATCTGATTCGCCTGTTTTACGACGCACTCGGTGGCCAGATGCATTACGCCAAGCAACCGCCGATCGTAAAATCTCTTTGCCGTGGGCTAAAAAGAACTCTGATCGCGCAGCAATTCAAAACCGCCGGGCATATCCGAAGTTACCTGGAAAACGTGGAATGGGATTAACACCACTTCGCGGGCGGGAAAGTCCACACACCTTCGCTCCCTCTCCCTTAAATCCACCCATCGCGCAAGGAGCGCATGCATCCCCGCCCGCAAACCACCCCCCGCCGCGCATTCCCCTTATTACGATCATCGTAGGGTGGGCAGTGTCCTCCTGCCCACCAAAGCCACTATCCATTCAACCCAATATATTTTATGATATCCGTGGTATTCCATCCCCATCACCCGGTGAGGTCAATCATGAACCGCGTTCCTTTCTCGATTCTATTTCTTCTTATCCCTATCCTCGTAGGTTCCGCCCAAGATACCCCCATCCGCTTCGATTTTTCCGGCGCGACGGCGGAAGAAAACAAAGTGTCTCTCATGGGCGCGGGATTTGGGCAATACCCCCAGGCGGATGTGACGTTCGGCACGATACCCACAGACAACACGTTTGAAGATGCGGCGGATGGAAGAGGGATGATCGTCCAGGCCGATCCGGGCGAAGGGGTAATGATTCTGACGCCGTCCATCATGACTCAAAACTGCGCCTTGATCCGCTGTTCGGTGCGTATCACATTTGCAAGATAGGCTCAAAGCAAAGCGTAGCCCACCCAATTTCTTCCTGACCGCCCCGTGCGTAAAACTCCCAAGGAGCGCGGGCGTCCTCGCCCGCAAACCACCCTCCGCCGCGCCTCCCCCTCACAAATAAGAAAAAAATCGCAGATTGGCCGCCGGGAAACTCAAACGCTGAAATTGGGATTTCGGCGTCCACCGCAGGCGGCTGTGATAGATCGTCTGGGGAACGCCGCTCGTGTGCGTGCAGCGGTAGAGATGGATGGTAACCGTATAATGGCTGTATCCGTGATCGACCGAGGCGATGCGCTCGCCAACGGCGACCTCGATTCCAATCTCCTCCCGAATCTCCCGCCGCAGCGCTTCTTCGTGCGTCTCTCCTGGTTCCACTTTGCCGCCGGGAAACTCCCACAGCCCTCCCAACAGGCCTCCGGGCGGGCGTTTTCCCAGCAAATAGCGCCCGTTCTTATAAATCGCCGCCGCCACCACTTCGTAATGGGGGATCGATTTTTTGGGGATTCTCAACGGATAGGCTTCCGGATTCCCCTGTTGCAACGCATCGCACCAGCGCTGGATCGGGCACTGTTCGCAGAGAGGTTTTTTCGGCAGGCACAAACGCGCGCCCAGTTCCATCATCGCCTGGTTGAAATCGCCGGGCGACCGGGGAGAGACCAGTTCGTCCGCCAGTTGCCACAATCGGTGAATCGTCTCGCTGCGGTCGATTCGCTCCCCGATGGCGTAAAGCCGCGTCAAGACCCGCTTGACATTGCCATCCAACACCGGCGCGCGGACGCCGTACGCGATGCTGGCAATCGCACCCGCCGTATAGCGCCCCACGCCGGGCAGCGACTGCCACTCCTCGGCGGTACGGGGAAACTGGCCGTTTAACTTGTCGGCTACGATCCTGGCGGCCTTGTGCAAATTCAAGGCGCGGCTGTAGTATCCCAGCCCCTCCCAGAGTTTCAAAACGTCGTCTTCCGGCGCATGAGCCAGCGAGGTAACCGTAGGAAATTTTTCAAGGAATCGCGGGTAATAAGAGATCACCGTCTCCACGCGCGTCTGCTGGAGCATGATCTCCGAAACCCAAATAGCGTAGGGATCGCGGGTTTTCCGCCACGGCAGATCGCGCCGGTGGCGGCGGAACCAGGCAAGCAGGGCGCGGCGGATCGATGCGGTGCGGGTCATGATATTCTCTTTCCGGTTGAGTTATAATGCAGGCGTTCCTGAGCCGGCAGGGAATCGGAACGATGCACCGGCGGGAAGACGCGAACCGCCCGGCATGGGACGGGAACGGCGGCCGTGTATGGCGGTTTGCGCGATACGGGGCAAGGGATCGCTCGGAAAAGAGAAACGGGATTGATTGTTGCGCGTATGAATTTCAAAAAAGTTATATTCTCGATACTTTTATTTCTATGGGCGCTGGTTGCCATTGAAACGGTTTCTTCGGTCTTCAACATGGTTCTGTTGCGCAAGTTCGGATTCTATGCCGAACTCGAGCGGCGGAAAAGCCGGGCGGTTGCCGCCCTTCAAAAAGAGCCAATCGCGGAAGCCACCCGGGAAGAAGAGAATAACATCGCCCGAATCCAGATGGTCTATCATCCGTACCTGGGCTACGTCCGCGATCCGAACAATTACCAGCGGGAATCCGGCCAACGGTATCACAACCTGTTCAATTTCCCCGCTATCGTTCCCCAACGGCGCGACGATCAAATCACGATGCTGATTACCGGCGGTTCCGTGGCGGGAGGTCTGGGCGTGGCCGGTCTGCCTTACCTGCTGAATACTCTTTCCGAATTCCCTTCGTTCCACAACAAAACGTTCGAGGTGTATCACGCCACCAACGGCGGTTATAAACAACCGCAACAACTCCTCTCGCTGAATCTGATCCTGGCGATGGGCGGCCATTTCGATATCGTCATCAACCTGGATGGATTCAATGACATCGTTTTGCCCGTGGCGGAAAACATCCCCAATCAGGTCAGCCCCTATTACCCGCGACGGTGGGATTTAACGATGAGCGGCGTTTCCGACCGCGATTGGCTGATCGCGGCCGGACGGAAATCGTGGCTGGAAGAAATGCGCCTGAAATGGATCGCTCTTTCGAATTGGGGGTTCTGGAAATACAGCCCCACTCAGAATTTACTCTGGCTGGCGGGAGACGCCTGGTTGTCGCAGAAGATCGATCGAAGCGTCTTCGATCTGCAAACCCGCCGGATCGAACAGTCGTCGCTGCCCTCCCGGGGGCCTGCCTATCCACCCAAAGACAAATCCGAAACCTATCGGGAACTGGCGGATTTCTGGCGGCAGTGTTCGCTGCAGATGCACACGCTCTGCAACGCAAACGGCATCCGTTATTTTCACTTCCTGCAACCCAATCAATACGTGCCGGATTCGAAACCGTTTACCGACGAAGAAAACCGGCTGTATCGCAACAATCCGATCTATAAGGTTCCAGCGGAAGAAGGATATCCCTACCTGATGGCGGCGGGAGACATTCTGCTGGCCTCGGGAGTGGACTATTGCGATTTAACGTTTCTGTTCGACGGGATTACAGAAACGATTTACCGGGACGACTGTTGCCATTACAACGATCTGGGACGCCGCCTGGTTGCGGAGGAAATCGGCCGAATCGTGGGGGAACGCTATTCATCCGGCGATAGACTCCTGTCCGCTTCGAATGCCGCCGAATCAGACCCGCGATCCTCCCGGCGCGATGGGCTGGTTATGGCGCAGGGATTCGGCGGGCGGAATCTGATTCAGATTCAACCGGCGATGGCCTGGAATTATTACCAGCCGCTTTCCTCTTTTTTGGGAACCTCGCATCCGGCGGGACAGAAACCCGAAGGCGGTTCGGGGCGCTCCACCTACGTTTCCACCGGCGATGTGGACGGCGACGGCGACCCGGATATCGTCGTATCCCACGGCCCGATCGTTGTCCCAGCCACGTTTCCCAATCTCGTTTCCGTTCACGACGCCAGGACGTTCCAACGGGTGGGGCATCCCTTTTCGGCTTTTCTGCCGGGCACGGATCGCCCCGTCCACTACAGCCGGGGCGACATCCGCACCGCGGTGGGACGCTTTCTTTCCAAGGACGCAGCCCAAATAGCCGTCGCGCAGGGAATCGGCGGCAGCGATGCGATCCGGCTCTATCAATATACCGGCAAACCCGCGCCGCAGGGTTTTAAAGTTGTGGGGCAGTTCCTTGGCTTGGAAGGGAAACCGGGAACCGGCGGCGGGGGGCTGCGCCTGGCGGCGGGCGATCTGGACGGCGATGGAATCGACGAACTCCTCGTTTGCGGGGCTTCTTCTTCGGCCTCGCGTGAGTCGATGCAATGCCTCAAAATCGACGCCCAGGGACGCGTATCAGAACGAATACCCTTCGCACCCCGTCCCGGCGATCCAGCCGGATCTGGCCAAGGTGTCTCGGCGGCAGTCCTCGATCTGGATGGCCAGGGACAAAAGGCAGTCATTGCCGCGTCTCAGGGTTCTATCTCCGGCAATATTTCCAAAGGCAACTGGATTTCAGTCATTGTCCCGGCGATTCAGAATGGAAAGATAACCGGTTTCGTGCATCCGGAGGGCGGCGTTTATTCCGTTTTCGATCCCAGCGAAAATCCCTCCGGTGCGGTAAACATCGCAGCGGGGAATCTGGATGGCAATCCGGATAACGGCGGCGAACTGGCCGCCGCGACGGGTGAGCGGCTGGAAGGAGAAGGGCTGGATATTCGCCCCATCGATCCCGCTCCTCAATCGCGATACCGGATTCTCAAAGCCGAATGGAACGGAAACTCCATCGCCTGGCGGACTCTTCCCGCCTCCGGCCGCACGTTCCGCGCGTTTGAAGGGACTGCGGAACCGCCCGGTGGAGCCGTTCATATGGCGGTGGCCGCGTTGGATGAATAGACGACTTTAATTCTCTCCGCGATCCAGATGAATCCGGAACGTGGATCCCTGGCCCTGGTCGCTTTCCAGAGACAGGCCATAACCCAATAACTGGCAAAACGATTTGCAGATCGATAAACCCAATCCGGTTCCTTCGTACTTGCGCGCCGCACCGTTGTCCGCTTGTTGAAATGCCTCGAAAATCCGGTCTTGCCGGTCTTTGCCGATCCCGATGCCCGTATCGGACACGTCGATCCGGCTGGGAATATCTGTGCCGGGACGAGTTTCCACATGGACGCGCACGGCGCCCCGCTCGGTGAATTTGATGGCGTTGCCGACCAGATTGATGAGGATTTGGCGCAGTTTCTCGCCGTCGGTGTCGATGGGAGAAAGGTTGTGGGGGACATTCGCTTCCAGGCGGATGGGACGACCCCGAACCTGGCTTTCCAATAGTGCCAGCGTTTCGTGGATGAGTTTATCCAGAGAGACAGGCGTTCGTTGAATCTCCATGCGTCCCGCTTCCACTTTGGAGAGATCGAGTATGCCGTTGATCAGATTGAGCAGGTGTTTTCCGTTGCTTAATATCTTGCTGAGAAAGTTCAGATCGCGGCCGGACAGCGTGTTGTATTTATTCTTATAAAGAATGTTGGCGAATCCAATGATCGAGTTGAGCGGCGTGCGCAATTCGTGGCTCATATTGGCCAGAAACTGGCTTTTGGTTCGGTTAGCTTCCTCCGCCCGCTCCTTGGCATGCTGCAATTCCTGGGAGGCCTGTTTGTATTCCGTGATATCGCGGAATATGGCGCGCGTCGCCACCGGGACGCCGTTTTCGATCTGGCAGTTCATGCTCCCCTGCACG
>CAZFOX010000067.1:0-1182 GCA_964520565.1 uncultured bacterium
AGAACGCCGGCAGGATTATCGCGGCGTCCTGGGTTTGGCCGTATTGGCGCAGTTGCCTTACGTGTACGGCGCGGGCATCAAACAATCGCCCATTCTCGAACGCGCGCCGAAAAACGGTGAAATGATCCTCCATCCCTCCAATCAAAAGGACTGGTTCGACTTCGACGCCGAGCCCCGGCATCGCGGCGTAACCGGCCTCATCTGTGGGCTGGGAGTCGACCTGACCGCCGACCTCTCCCATTACAACCAGGACGAATTCAACTCGGTCTTCTACATCCACCCCACCCACCACGAAACGCAGCCGGTTCTTCTCCACAACCACGCGGTGATGTTCGATCCCCTGCCGTTCCCCGAACATCCGGTCAATTTCGAACGGGAAATCAAGAACGTCGTCGAGCAAGGCGAATTCATCGACATGCGCCACCTTCTCGATTGCTCCACCATCGGCCAGGCCCTCATCGGCGTCTCCTATATCCAGGAGTTCCGCCGCGACCCCAAAGGCTTCCGAGGCATCTGAGCGTATATCGAAGGAGACATCCAATTGGGATGGATAAATTCATTCTTTGTCTTCCGCCCAATTCCTGATATCCTACAGGAAGAAATAATGGATGGAGAAAACGCCATGGCCGAACTGATCCTCCAAAACCTGGATGAAGAGATACTCGAACGCCTTCGCCAAACTGCCGCCGAACACGGCACAACCGCGGAAGAAGAAGCGAAAAGTATATTAGACAGTCATTTCATTTCGACTCCGAATAAGCGGCAGGCCCTTCTGAAAGCGCGTTCCATTCGCAGCCGCACGGCGGGACGTACCCATACGAACAGCATTCAATTGAAGCGCGAAATCTACGAAAGCGAAATATAGAAAATCCGTAATTCGATAAAATGAAAATAATCGTAGATGCCTGCGTGGCTATCAAATGGTTTTTCCGGGAGGAATTGAACGAGAAAGCGGATCGGCTTCTTGTTGGCGATTATACGATTGATGCCCCATCTTTTTTTTACTTCTGGAGTTCTCCCATTTTCTGTTGCGAAAAAGAAAGAAAGGAGAAATTTCCGCAGAAGAATGCCAAGAAACTCAGACGGCGCTTCTCCAATGTATCGATCGTTTCCATTCCAAAGAGGAACACTTTCTTCGTGCCATCCAAATATCGAATGAGATCGGCCATTCTCCATACGACT
>CAZFOX010000067.1:1192-12082 GCA_964520565.1 uncultured bacterium
CCGACCGCGATTTCTACAACCGCGTCCTCTAAAGCCCCTATTCTAACCTCATTGCCTGGATCGAAGAATCATAGAGCCATTCAAGAAAAATCCAAAAAACGGCGGTTTTTATTCCTGTATATATAATAATAAAACCTCACTCATCGTATTCGAAGTGATGCATTATCAGCCACTTATCAACAATTTGCTCAAATGTTCAGTTTGTGGCATGAGAGTTGCAATATCTTCTTGCAAATAACTTTGTAAAAGGAGAAAAACCATGCCGTCGGCTCCTGCCACTTCCCTCAACGATTCGATCATTCAGGCTCTGGATACCTGTATCGGCAAGATGGCGGATCATTTGCAGAAAACCTTCGATCCCCAGGACACCGAATCTCTGAAACTCTTCAAACAGTTCTGCTCCGCGATCAACGCGCGCCGCCAGTGGCTCAAAGCGCAGCAGAATGGAGACGAGCAAAAAATGGAACAAAAAGAGAAACAGATCGTTCGGATGCTCGATCAAAAACCTATGAAGAATTTCGCCGAACCGGCCAGGATGGGAAAAATGGAGAATCGTCCCACTCCCAGCCTTCCCATCCACTCGGATGGGAAACCAAACGGTCTGCTGATTCGCTAAAAGATCGGATAGCCGCTTCGCTCGCTTCCACGCACCCGGTCATCGCGGCCGGGAAGAGTGGACGTTTGTTTCCATTACGAAAAAATTACTGAAAACTGAATTTCAGATATTTTTATCTAGTTTTCTATTTTGTTCGCATACCAATCGACGCGGCGCGTGACATACATCACCACGGCCAGAATCGCAAACAAACCAAGCGATCCGATCAGGAGCGCGTAATCGCCATTGGTCAGCAGGATATACAAGTACGCATACAGACCGGCGACGACGGCGGTCACAATCGCTGTGTGGGCGATACGGTGCACGATCGTATAACTATAGGCCCCCGCCATCCCGATCACCGCTACGCTGGCGAGCAGATAGGCGAGCAGAAAGCCCAGGTGTTCCATTAGAGACAGTTCCAGCAAATAAAACATGCAGAGAGCCGCGCCTAATAGCAGATATTGGATCGGGTGGACGCGTACCCCGGCGAGCAGTTCGATCAACCAGACTACGGTAAATGTGAGGAGAATAAAGAGGCTGGCGTATTTCACACTCCGTTCGGCCATGCGATACGAGTTCATCAGATCGACCAGGTCGACGCCGAACTGCGACGCCTGAATCGTATCGCGATAATCGGTCAGGTTGGTCCAGGATTGCGGATAATTCCGGCCCAGGAACGGGATTTTCCATTGCGCATCAAAATGGTTATCCGAAACGGTACGATCGACGGGAAGCCAGTTGCCCTGAAAACTGGGATTCCCCGAATTGGATTCCAGATCGACCACCGTCTCCTGCCCGAACGGCACGAAGTACAAACCCAGGCTGCCGTTCAACGCAAGAGGAAATGTGAACTCGTACCGTTGGGTGTCTGCGTTTACAGCCACCATCGCGTGAATGCCGGTGCTGCCGGTTGCAAATCCATCCGCGCCGGGAAGAAAGGAAATGGTGCGGCCATTCCAGGATACCTCGGTCTGTTCCTGAATGGCGTGTGCGTCGGAAACGCCGAGGGAAAGTTGGGCGCGTTCCCAGATGACGTTGGCCGGATCGATTCCCAACTCCGCAAAATTCGGCGGGGGGAAAACGCCTGTCACCGTCAGGTCTAATTGATAGACCGGCACAGTATAAATTCCACGATGGAGAATGGAACTATTCAGTTTCGCGGTTGCCTGCAATTTTTCCGGGAGAAAAAACGCATGCCGGGTTTCGGTGTGGTCGATCTTTTGACCGTTGGCTGCGATTTCACTCCACCGATAGGTATAGGGAATCGCCAGGGCGGGACCGGCGATGGTCTGCGATTTTCCCCATTTCGAAGAGACTTCCTCAATGACCGATTGCTGCCGGTATTGACGCTCATACACCAGGCTTCCGATCATCCTGATTGGGATCAGAAGCACAAGAACCAGGAATCCCACCCCAAAAAGACGTACTAATTGCGACCGGCGGATGGAAGTCATCGTGTTATTCAATGAGTTTTGCATAATTCCCGATTCTCCCTGAGCAGGTATATGAATATCCGAAAAACCGTTCTCTGTAACGCTTATCGATAAACTCGAGTAACGGGAATACCCAAAACCCCTGACATTCGCTTATTGATTCTGATGGGGAGGCCGGATCCGTTCTCCGGTTTCCGGGTGAAATTCATCCGGGTACGCTTTCGAGGGCGATATATCGTGAGTATCTTGTACCCAACGATCCAATTCGTTCCTCATACGCTGCAAAACACCCTGGTAGGCCGGATCGGCGGCGAGATTCCTGAATTCCCAGGGATCGCTTTCCAGATCGTACAATTCTTCGGGAGCTCTTCGGGAACGGAAGAGTTGCATGGCTTCGGGCGGCAGCGTTCCCGCGTCGCGCATCTGGCGCATTTTCTGAAATAACGGGGCGACCGTGCTATCCGCCGAGTTTTCCAACGGTTTTTCGGGAAATGCGTTGCGGATATATTTATAACGGCTATCTCGGACGGCGCGGCTGTGATCGTCGAGATCGTGCCAGTTCTTTTCCGCGAAGATATAGCGTACTCCTTTGACGGAGGAATCGCCGATTTCATTCATCAGACTATGGCCTTCCATATCGGCGGGAATCTCGATACCCGCATAATCCAGGCAGGTCGGCGCGAAATCGGCCAGGCTGGCGAGGTTGGGATTGACCTGTCCCGGTTGGATGGAATTGGGGTAATAGAAAATGAGAGGGGCGCGAATGCCGCTGTCGTACAGAGTATTTTTAGCGCGGGGAAAGGGCATGCCGTTATCGCCGGTGAATACGATGAGGGTGTCGTTGAGAATCCCTTCGCGTTCCAGGAATGCCACGATTTCGCCAATAACGCCGTCCATGCGGGTAATCTCGTCGTAAAAACCCGCCAGCTCCTCGCGGGCTTCGGGGATATCGGGAAGATAGGGAGGAACCACGATCTCCTCGTGCGTGTAGGGCTTGTCGATGCATCCCCGGTCGAAGGGGCGGTGGGCGTCGTAAAAACCAACGTTGAGGAAAAATGGTTTATCCTTGGAGCGGTCTTGCAGAAATATCTTCCAGTCTTCGATCCGGTTCAGAACGGTATCGAATTGTTTTTCTGCGTTAGACCCCATGTGGAATTTCCCCACGCTGCCCGAATAATAACCGCGATCTTTCAAATACGTAGTGATTATTTTCTGATTATCCGGCAGTGGATCGTGCAGGTTTTCCGCGCCGGTGGAGTGGGGATATTTGCCGGTGAACATACTGCAACGGCTGGGACTACATGAGGATGCGGTAACGAACGCGTGGGTGAATCGAACGCCGCCCTCCGCCAGCCGGTCTATATGAGGCGTGCGGATGGTGGGATGTCCGTAACAGCCGATCTCGCGCCAACCGACATCGTCGGCATTCATCCAGATGATGTTAGGGATTTTATGTTTTTCAGCGGATGCAAATCGAACTCCTATGGCGGACAGTGCGGCGGCTGAAAGGGTGGCGGTTTGGATAAACGAACGCCGGTTTGGTTTCATGGTTTTACTCCCCAAAAATCGTGCTTTTTTACTTGTAGTCTAACCGTTTAATAGGGTCGGGTATAAAAAGCATACTATAGATCAACGGGCGAATCGGATTATCAATAGATTGCTTCGCTTTGCTCGCAATGACATTGCGATACGTTCGTGTCATTGCGAATGAAGTGAAGCAATCTGAAAGTCGGATCGTTGTTTTTTACTCGACACTTTTTACTGATGATTCGGCAAAAAGTGGCTTGAAGACGAAACTAACGCTATATATATTATGTACCGGTCACATCGATCTATCCACAAAGTCTTGTAGATAAAATTCACGTTGATGACTTTTTGCCGTTTCGTCTTTACTGGTCACTCTACCAGTAGAGCGACTGGTTAACAATGACGAGGTTGTGTTTTATCTTTTCCTCACTCTAATCCTCGCCCAGTGAGAGAATGAATCTCTTTCTTGATGGCTTGGAAAACAAACCTGGCATTACCAGGCGGTCAGACAACTGGATTTTTTCAAGGCGATTCTGCGAGTTTATCTCTCCGAACACCTTTCGAGCCTTGAAATAATTTACTAAAACCTGAATTTCAAATATCTTTGAAAATATTCCGAAAGAAAATATGGAGAACTCGAAATGAAAATCGTTCGTACTTTAATCGGCATTCTCGCTCTGTTGTTCCTCGGAGCAAGCGTACTCGTCGCCGCCGAGAATCCCCGTATTACAGTGCTGTCCTATAACATCCATCACGGCGAAGGGATCGATGGGAAACTCGACCTGGAACGGATCGCAGGCGTTATCCAGTCGGTGACTCCCGATCTGGTAGGATTGCAGGAAGTCGATGTGAAGACCGAACGTGCCGGTGGAGTCGATCAGGCGCAAGTGTTGGGAAACCTGACGGGGCTGACTCCCTTTTTCGCTGTTGCCATTCCTTATCAGGGCGGCGAATACGGAATCGCGGTGCTGATCAATCCATCGCGTTTCGAAGAAGAAGGCGCGTATGTGAAAAAACTCCCTCTGATGGAGGGACGCGAACAGCGCGTGGTCATCGAGCGCATCGTCAAATTCAAGGATTCAGAACAGCGTATTCGCTTCTACGATACGCATTTGGATCACCTCGGCGACGAACTGAACCGCCTGCCTTCGGCGATCGCCATCAATCAATGGAGCGTCCAGGATAATGCACGCTGGAAGGGAAGCGAAAAGATCGAAATCGATACCCATCTCCCCTCGATATTACTAGGCGATATGAACGCCACGCCTGATAGCAAAACGATTCTGGAATTGGAAAAAATCTGGACCCGGGCCGGTGCGGGCCGCGCGATGCCTTCCTGGCCGTCCGAAAATCCCCGCATCCATATCGACCATATCTTTTACCGCCCGGCGGATCGCTGGAAAATGATCGAGATCGAGGTGATGGAAGAAGAGATCGCCTCCGATCACCGCCCGGTCATGGCGGTATTGGAGTTGCTCCCGGCAAATCGATAATCGATCCAGTACCACAACAACGGGATGGGCGATTTTTATAAATTAGTGACATTTCAATAGGAACGGGCGTTTAATAAATCGATAAGGCTTTATCCATATCTCAATCCAGAAGGAAAAACGCCGTGAATCCTTCTTCCCCCATCGTCGGTCCGGGTTTCCGCTTCGGTTTATCCGTTTATTACTATCTCCTAGGAATATTGGGCGCTGCAACCGGTGCGGCGGTGGGGTATTTTGCGTTTGTCTGGCTGCTTTGGCAGGGGCTTTACGCGCTGGCTCTGCCCGGTTTTTGTATCGGTCTGTTTACCCGGCTTCTATTGCGAAGGAATCTGGCATATATCCCTCTACTTTGCGCGGGATTTGCTCTCTTATCCGGGCTATATCTGGAATGGAGGTTCTTCCCGTTTGTGAAAGATCGAAGCCTTTATTACTTTATTTCCCATCTCCATCAATTACGGCCTTTTACCTGGATTCTCCTGACGATCGGCGCGATTCTCGCCTATCATCTTTCCAAATCCCCCGGCCATACGGACGAGGCGGACCCTTTTTTCCCGAAAACGCAGGGGCAAGAGGATTTACCGGATTCCCGGAATGTTATTGAATAGTGTGTGGCAGAATTTCGTCCAACTGTACGTTCGTTTTTAGGGAAGGGATAGGTAATTCCATGAAGAGTTTACGGCTTGGTCTTGGGATTCTATTGGTTTTAAGTTCGCTGAATGCCTCTCACTCACAGACTCCACCCGATTACGCCTCTTTGTTTGAAGGATTCGACGGCTGTTTTGTTCTCTACGACGTCAACCGCAATACGTACGTGCGTTACAAAGAGCCTCGGTGCGAGGAACGGCTCTCTCCCTGCTCGACCTTCAAGATCCCCAATTCGTTGATCGGCCTCGAGACCGGCGTCATTGCCGACGCCACACACATCTACGTCTGGGATGGCGTCGACCGGCAACGGGATTCCTGGAACCAGGATCACGACCTGCGCAGTGCCATCGCCAATTCAGTGGTCTGGTATTATCAAAAACTGGCGTCGGAAGTGGGCGAGGCGCGCATGAAGGAATGGATGGAAAAACTGAATTACGGCAACGGCGACATTTCCGGAGGCCTGACCACCTTCTGGCTGGGAAGTTCCTTGAAAATATCGGCGAACGAACAAGTGGCTTTTCTGGCACAGCTTTATAAAAATGCACTACCTTTCTCACCGCGTTCCATGGACATCGTCCGCGATATTCTGATCCTGGCCAAAACCGATCAATATATATTCCGCGGCAAGACCGGATCGGGGGTGGAACCGGACGTTCAATCGTGGGGATGGTTTGTCGGATACGTAGAGCGGGAAGGAAACGCCTTTGTTTTTGCGGTCAATATCAAAGCCAAGGAAGGCGCTAATGGCCAGAAGGCGCGCGAAATCGCCGAAAACATTCTGCGCAATTTGAGTCTCATCCAGTAATCGTCGCGGCAACCGTCGATTCGGGAAAACCTATTGGTGAAGGGGAGCCGTCATGAAAAGGCGCGATTTTCTCTGTCTGGCGGGGATGGCCTGCGCCGGATATTCCTTCCATCCATCGAGGGCCGAAAGCCAGGGCGTTGCGATGACCGTCAACGGCGGAATTCTGCCGGATAAGATGGGCGTCACGCTCACCCACGAGCACGTGCTGGTCGATTTCATCGGCGCGGATCAAGTCAACCCGAACCGATACAACGCGGATGAAGCGTTCAACGTCATTCTGCCTTACCTGCAAACGATCAAAGGGCTGGGTTGTCAGACCTTTGTGGAATGCACACCCGCCTATATAGGACGGGATGTTAAGCTATTGCAGCGGCTCTCCAACGCCAGCGGTTTGCATATCCTGACCAACACCGGATACTACGGCGCGGCCAACGACAAATTTGTCCCCAAACACGCTTTCGAGGAAAGCGCCGAGCAGCTGGCCGACCGTTGGTTGAAGGAATGGAAAGAGGGGATCGAGGGAACCGGCATACGACCCGGTTTCATTAAAACCGGCGTGGATTCGGGAGCCCTGTCGCCCATCGATTCCAAACTGGTGCACGCCGCCGCCATCGCCAGCCGAGCCAGCGGACTGGCCATCGCCTCTCACACCGGCGATACCCGCGCCGGGCTGGAACAATTGGATATCATCGTGCAGGAAAAAGCGAATCCCGCTTCGTTTATCTGGGTGCACGCACAGAACGACTGGCGGATTGGAGACCGGGTGAAAGCCGCCCAGATGGGAGCCTGGATATCGATCGACAATCTGGGTCCGGATACTGTAAGCGCCGTGCTGGAAAAGATACTCTCCCTGAAAGCGGCGGGATTTCTGAACCGGGTTTTATTATCGCACGACGCCGGATGGTATTCTCCCGGAGAACCGAACGGCGGCAGTTTCCGGCCTTTCGATACCTTGTTTACCACGTTGAAACCCGCATTGAAACAGGCGGGATTGACTCCCGAGGAAATCGACCGCCTGTTGATCGATAATCCCCGAAACGCGTTTTCGATTGGGAAGGCCACCTCGGGGATCTAGAAATTGGTATTTCGGGTAAAGGTTCGGTTAAACTTGTCTATTTCGAAAACTGAGCATGAAAATTGACGCATATTTTCCTTTTGAACCGCTCTAGTGATCCGACCGTTTCATATCGTCATGTAATAAAGCATGCTATCGATCGGTTGGCGAATCGGATCATCGTTCGATTGTTTCGCTTTGCTCGCAATAACATAGCGATCTTTTCGTGTCATTGCGAACGAAGTGAAGCAATCCAGAAGCAGGATTTTTTTTACTCGGCAATTTTTTACTGGTCACTCTCCAAGGCGAATTTCTACGATAGAAAAAGACGCTACATCCGGCTTTCTTTCAACCGGCAGGGTTGAATCAAAACGTGTGTGGGAATATGCAAGGATTGATGAACGCGCCGGTCACCGGCGGGAGTCTTACGCCGCTTCGCGGCTACATTCTCTCATCACTTGTTGAACGGATATTTCGGGTTGTTCGGCGTGGATGGCGTCGATGATGAACTTGGGGGGATGCCACACGGACGGCAGCCCCACGTTGCCTTTCTTGATCAGTTCCTGCTTGATGCGTACCAGCCAATCCAGGTACATCAGTTTGAGCCGGTTACCGGGCAGAATCTTGAGTAGTCTTTTGGTCGCAGCCCACACGCGCGGGTAACTGACAAACAGATGCGCGCACTGGCCGATCCTTTCGATCAGTTCCTTATTCTCCAGCCGGATGCTGGGGGCGAGTTTGTCCTGATACTCGCGCGGTAGTTCTTTCAGGTCGCCGCTGAACCCGTAATCCTGAGCGCACATCTCGCCCAGTTTGGTTCCGGGGAATGGCGCGAAGAACGAAAAAGTGTTGATATGCGTGCGGCAGCGGATATTGAGGTCGATGGTCGATATGGCCGATTCCACCGTTTCGCCGGGAACACCGAACATGTTCTGTCCGATCACCCGGATGCCGTGGGCGTAATACAGATCGCAGGCGCGGATAATCTGTTCGGTGGACATGCTCTTGGCGAGAATCTTGCGCCGCAACTCATCGTCGCCGTTTTCGATACCGGTCGCCACCCGGATGCATCCCGCCTCCGAAAGCAGCCGCGCCTCTTCTTCGTCGGTCAGGTCGCAACGCACGTTGCAGATAAACGGCAGCCCGATTTCCCGGCCGTATCGCGGCAGAAATTCCCGCAGCCAGCGGCGGTTCAAGATAAAGGTATCGTCCTGAAAGGCCACATAGACGATCTTGTAGGTCTCTTTCAGCCATTTCAATTCGGCCAGCACATTTTCCACGCTGCGTTGCCGAGTCCATCGCCCCTCCTGGGAATCGCGCGAAGCATGATTGAAACAGAAAGTGCAGTCGTACGGGCAGCCGCGCCCGGCCATCACGTATCCCGTACGCTGCTTCCACACGGAAAAACCTCGGATGATTTCCCGGTCGGGAAAGGGAATCTCGTTGAGGTTCACTTTCCCGATGAAGGGGCGGTTGGCGTTCCGGACGATCCCGCCGGGGGTCTTGAAAGTCAGGCTGGCTATGGAGGTAAAATCCCGTCCTCCCTCCAGCGCGTCGCAGAATTCCAGGGTTGGGAATTCTCCTTCGCCCGTACAGATCGCATCGACGCCGTCTTCTTCGATCATCTGGGGAAAGAAGGTGGGATGCGGTCCACCAAACAGCGCCAGGCAATCGTGCGCCGCCTTGATCGACCGGTTCACCTCGAAGAACCGGGGCGCCTGGCTGGTTGCCACAGAATAGGCTACGATGCCCGGATTCAGCCGTTTGATCTTCTCGACATAATCAGGTCCATCGTCGATATTGATGGCCGAAACCGTATGTCCTCCCTCTTTCAGAACCGCCGAGATATAGGAAGCCCCCAAGGGCTGGTGGCTTAGAATGAGATCGTCAAATACAAAGGTAACGTGCATACCGGACTCCTGGGCAAAATGTTGACCAATATGGTCATCTTAACGGAAACCGGTTGGCAAAGCAAGTATAATTTATTAAATTTATCTATTTAATATAGATATATTCGGTTGAGAAAGCAGATTGCTTCACTGCGTTCGCAATGACATCGATGTGCATTATTGTGGGAATTTTTTAGACAGGCATATCGATGGGATTGCTTCATGCGTTCGCAATGACATTAATGCGCATTATTGTGGGAATTTTTTAGACAGGCATATCGATGGGATTGCTTCACTGCGTTCGCAATGACATCGTTCACAATGACATCAATGCGGGGTAGATTGATGGATAATCGCGTCCAGGTGTTTTTATGGGGGATTAGGGCGTTAGGGCAAGATGGCAGTGCGCGCAGGCGGGGATTTCGTCAATCCGGCCGCTGGCGTGCAATTCGCGCAGTTTTTGGTATTCGGGGCCGTTCCAGATTTCTTCGACCGTTTTCCCATCAATGTTCCCCACTGTTAGTTCGCGGGATGAATCGACGCAGCAGACCGTCACGACGCCGTCGGGATGAACGAACATCCGCTGCCACAGTTGCGGGCAACAGAATTTCTTTTCATTCGGCGATTTGGGTTTGGGAAGGGGTGCGATGGAATAGAGAGATTTATCCTGGCCGCCTTTTTGGCTGTTATGCTCGATATAATCGACCCAGGCGACCGCATCGACGATCGGTTCGAACAGTGCCTTGAAATCCTCCCACTCTTTTTCGTTCTCTTTCATGCGAACCATCGATACGCGGGTGAACGGTTTTAACGACCCCATCTCCTGACGGATTTCGTGAAAGCGTTTGATATTGCGCAACACTTTATCGTAATTGGCGTTAACGCGGATCTGATTGTAATGATCGCGGTAGGGCGAATCGAACGAGAAAAAGAGTTTGTCGAGTCCGGCTTCGATCAGCCGACGGGATGTTTTTTCGGTCAGCAACGTGGCGTTGGTATTGAACATGACATCGACAACGCCCTTCTCTTTGGCGAAAGCGATCATCTCGGCCAATTTCGGATTCATGAGCGGTTCGCCCAGATAATTGAATTTGATCGAGCACAGCCCCTTCTCTGCCCCTTCGCCGATCAGGCGTTTGTACAGTTCGAAATCGAAATTCTTCACTTTCCAGAACGAGCCGTCGTTGATCATGTCCGTACGGGGGCACATGGTGCACAGCAGGTTACAGTTGGAAGTGGCTTCAATATCGATATGAATGGGAAATGGGCCGACGTAATGATCCTTGGGATAATTTTCCCATTTGCGGCGATATTCAAAATATTCCGGAGGAAGGCTTTCCTCCCAAAGCCGGGTTTTATCGCTTTTGAGTTGGTGGTAGTTATGGTCGATTTTGGTTTCGACTTTCACGTTCGTGGAGATTCCCTGTTTATCTATACTGTCATTGCCTG
>CAZFOX010000068.1:0-12067 GCA_964520565.1 uncultured bacterium
CGTAAGGTTGTTATAAATAGTTATGTAAGAAAATCCGGGTGCCAAGGGCGGCGTATTGTCCGCTTGAGGGTAAAACATAAACGTTGGTTTTACCGTTGGGAAAAGAAACATGGCTACTACCTATCCATTGCGAATCGTGAGCCGGGAAGAAATGGTCTTCGAAAGCCAAGTCGAATCCGTCGTGGCTCCGGGAGCGTTGGGCTATCTGGGCGTCCTGGCGAATCACGCGCCGCTGCTCACTTCGCTGACTTCGGGCCGTATCACGGTTCGCGACGCGCAAAATGAGACGCATGAGTTTCGCGTGCAAGGGGGGATTCTCGAAGTCTCCACCAGCCAGGTAGTCATCCTGGCGGATCGAATTTCCAGTGCCGCGCCCTCCTGAGTTGGATAAATGCAAAGACGCCGGGTAATTTGCTGACAGGGAATTGAACGACATCGAGAGCGGCCTTCGGGTCGCTCGTTCCGTCTTAGGACGATAATTCACACCAGATCCGGAGGAAGAATTCCATGTACGAGAAAATCGCCATCCCAACCGATGGAAGACCAATCGAATACAAGGAAGGGAATCTCATCGTTCCGGATAATCCCATCGTCCCCTTCGTGGAAGGCGACGGCATCGGGACTGATATCACCCCGGCCATGCGGCGGGTGCTGGATGCGGCGGTGGAGAAAGCCTATCGCGGTTCGAAATGTATCGCCTGGATGGAAGTCTATGCAGGCGAAAAAGCCAACGAAATATACGGCGAATACCTCCCAAAAGAAACCCTGGACGCCTTCACTGAATTTCATGTCGCCATCAAAGGCCCCCTGACCACTCCCGTCGGCGGCGGTTTCCGTTCTCTCAATGTCTCGATCCGTCAACTTCTCGATCTCTACGCCTGCGTCCGTCCCGTTCGCTATTTCCAGGGCGTGCCCAGCCCGGTGAAGGAACCCGATAAATTAAACGTGGTGATCTTCCGCGAAAACACGGAAGATGTTTACGCGGGCATCGAATGGCAGCAGGGAACTCCGGAAGCGAAAAAAGTGATCGCCTTTCTCCAAAACGAAATGGGGCGCGATATTCGTGAAGACTCGGGCATCGGCATTAAACCCATGAGCGTCTTCGGCAGCAAACGGCTGATCCGTTCCGCTGTTCGTTACGCCATTCAGCGCAAGCGGCCCTCGGTGACGATGGTGCACAAAGGCAATATCATGAAATACACCGAAGGTGCGTTCCGCGATTGGGGCTACGAATTGGCGAAAGAAGAATTCGCCGATATGCTCGTCTCCGAAGCCGACTTATGGGATAAACTGAACGGACAGATGCCGCCGGATAAAATTCTGATCAAGGATCGCATCGCCGATTCCATGTTCCAACAGGTGCTTCTCCGTCCGGATGAATACGATGTCTGCGCCATGCCCAATCTCAACGGCGATTATCTCTCCGACGCCTGTGCCGCCCAGGTGGGCGGGCTGGGGATGGCTCCCGGCGCCAACATCGGCGACACCGTGGCTGTTTTCGAGGCTACTCATGGAACCGCTCCCAAATACGCCGGTCAAGACAAAGTCAATCCTGGCTCCATCATTCTCTCCGGGGTGATGATGCTGGAACACCTGGGCTGGGACGAAGCCGCCGCTCTCGTGATCCGCGGCATCGAACGAACGATCCTGCAGAAACGAGTCACTTACGATCTGGAACGCCAGATGGAAGGCGCAACCCTGCTGAAATGCTCGGAATACGCCGAAGCCATCGTGGGCAATATGGGCTGATTATAATAGACCGTAGATCGCAATTCTTTCCGCTCTAAGAGATGGACGGGGCAAGGGTGGATGCCAAGGGCAACGTTTTTTCTGCCCTTGACAGTCTTGAACGCTATGAAATAACCGCAGATTCGAGAATCCCTCACCCCCGTCTCCTTGCGCGCCATTTCCATCCAAACCACAGGATGCTGGCGGCAACGACCCAGGGAATGAGAAACACGATCAATGAGAACAACCACGCAATCAACGTTGTCGCCAGAGAGCATGAATAGGCGATTACGGCAATCGTATCCTGAAACGCCCGGCGCAGCGGGGAAAAGACATCGTTGGCTTCCGATTCGACGATCGGTTCCAGCTCCGGTTTTTGCCGCAGATTGAGCGAAAGCGTGGAGTATTGAATCTGCCGGTCCCAAAGGCGCTGCCTTCCCTGCATCTGTTCCACTTCCGTGCGTACCCGCGCGATCTCCTGTTCGACCTTGAGCAATTCTTCCATCTTGACCGTATCGCGCTCGTACAGTTTCAGCAGCCGTTCTTCTTGCCGTTGCAGGTTCTTGATGCGCGTCTCCTGGTCGAAATACTGCTCGGTAATGTCCTCGATCGCCGATTCCAGATGTTCGACTTCGCCCAGTTTTTTCAAACTCTCCAAAACCGAATCCAGGCGCTCGGCGGGAATCCATAACAGATATTGCGCCCAGGGGGGATTTTCCTTCTCCCGAATGGTCAACTGCGCTGTCAGTCCCCCCGATTCCGAGACCAACCGCTCTACCGCCGATTGGGCGGCGGGCAACTCTTTCACTTCAATCAACATATTGGCGTTGCGAATCACCTTGCGGGCATCGGGAATGGACGGCACCGTTGAATGGACATCCACGGCTCCGTCTTTCTCCTGGATATCGGTTTCGCCTAGCCCCATAGCCATACCCATATAACCCATGCCTCCCCTTCCACCTTGGGGAGGGCTGTTCGGGGATATACCCTTATCTGTCGATTGTCCAAACTTGGCGATATAGGCGCCTGCGGCAACTTCGGACTCGTTGGTTTGAATCCGGCTTCGCGCACTTTCAGTCCCCTCGCTGACTTTCTTCATTGGCCGCCCTAGAACCGCATCACCGGCATTCACTTCCGAAATCCGCTCGATATCGTATCCGGCTTGATACCGTTCTTTAGCCTCACCTCGCCGAACTCCCTGGGTCTGAACTTCGGAAACACCGGCAACGTCATACCGCCGTTGTTGAAATTCGTTGAATTGGGGAAGAAGCACCGTGGGGACGAGGAGTATGGCCAGGAGGACAAACGAGGCTGTCATCCCGGCGTATTTCCATTTTCGGGGCAGGGATAACCATTCCCGCCAGGAGCCTATCCAGAACGGACTCATGAAATCCGGGGCTGGCACTGGCTGCGTGTGGGGAAACGATTCTACGAATTGCTGCAATCGAAGCGTAACGGCGTTCATGGATTCGGTCTCCGCGGCGGTATTCTGAATTTCTTGCGACGCCGCGCGAAGCGCGTCGAGCGTCTTCTGTAAATCCGGCTCGGATTGCAACCGGGCTTCTACGATCCTTCTCTCGTCCGGTGAGAGTTCACCGTCGAGATAACGGGAAAGATAAGATTCAATGTTTTTTAAGGATTTCTTTCTCATCGTCTACAACTCCATCGGATGGAGCATGCGCCGCAGTTTCAACTTCGCCCGCGTCAGTCGTTGATCCACGGCATCGATCGATAGATCCAACCGCAGGGCGATATCGGCGTATGAAAGTTCCTCAAAATAGCGGAGCGTAACCACTTCCCGGTAACGGAACGAAAGCCGTTTTAAGGCTTTCAAAACCGATTGCCGGTTTTCTTTCTTACAAAGACGTTCCGCCGGATTTTCCCGGGAATCGGGAACCAGTTCCAAAATATCGCTATCTCGAGTATCCGCTTGTTGTGCCATCGGATTTCGTTTCGCTTTCCGCCACCATGTCCACGTACAGCGCCGTGCGATTCCCCGCATCCAGGCGAAGAACCGGTTGGGGTCTTGAATAGAGGGAAACGCTCGATAGGCGCGCACCAGCGTTTCCTGCGCCAATTCCTCGGCGCGGTGCGGATCGCACGTAAGGCTCAGGCAATAGCTGTACAGCGGTTTCAGGTGTTCCCGGGCCAGCCGTTCAAAGTCGTTCTCGTTCATCGCTCGTCGGTTTTCTTCGCGTTCATCAATGGAATCCAAATAAACGATTGGTTTTATTACCATCACTCACATCCGTCGCTTTTTAAAGTCTTCTCTCCCTCTGGGATAGAATAATTGAAATGTAATTCTCCTTCGTAAAATGGGCGGTTAAGGTTTCGTACAATTTCCCATCGAACGTTTCATCAAGTTCTTCCAACGATTTCAAGCCGAACAACCAGGCAATCGCGATGGGATCGGCCCGGTAATCCGTATGCCCTTCATAAAATCCATAGCGCATGATGTAATAAGGAACCATCTCTCCGGTGTGGATGAACGTCAAACGGTGCTTCAATTCTTTCATCTGCTGTCTCGAAAGGCGCGCGTATCGTTTTTGGAGAAGTTCGTCTTCCTTTTCGCTTAACTCTCTCCACAATTCGAACTGCATCAATCCTCGAATCTCATCGTTGAAGAGGGATTCCTGATGCCCTTTGGTTCCCCACGCTTTGATCCGAACCGTTTGCCCGTTATAAAAAATCTCTACGATCTGGTTCTGCGTATCCGGATTGCGAATGGAACCCTGCATCGTTTCCTGAATCAGCGTGTTATATACATGGAACGTAATGCGGGCTACGGAAGGATGCGTTAATCCCAATTTCGATACCAGTCGGTTGTCTCCGATCAGAACGGAAATAAGATCTTCGTCCTCCGCCATAAAACCCACGCCCGATGATTGGTTAGGCCGCCCCTCCGCCGTAATCTCATCCACGGATTTCCAGGTGATCGTGCGTATCTGCTTCAGCGATTCTTCGTTATGCAATCCATCGAGGACTAAATAGGGAAAGTCGTTCCCGTCGATATGCAATTGATTGCCGTGCATGATGCGCCATTTTTTAGCGTTTGGCGGAAGGATTCCCTGGTTGGTTAATGTCGCGCGTACGAGGGCGAATCGCCCGTCGTGCGTTCCCACGACGAGATATTCCTGCCCATCGTTGGTTGTATAGGGAGACGGAATTGTCGGTTTTTGTGGCAAAATTTCTGGATAAAGAGGGTATTCCTTTCCATTTACCGGATCGGTCAGGGTAACAAATTCGTTCTTTGCGCCGTCTCCGCCCGCCAACGGCACCATTCCCCACATCGCGAATGCCATCAAGATAACATACGATGTAGCTCTCAGCATAATAGGCATTTGTGCCATGTTTCTCTCCTCGTTTTTCGATCGAAACGTTTTTCGTCTATTTCGATTCCTTTTTAAGTAGCACAATCTGACCGCATTCCGACATAAATAATGAAAAAATTATGAACCCCACCAACCCAACTAGGAAATCTCATCAAAAAATGAAATGATCTTTAAATCTTTGATTGGAATAGTGCGTATTAAATTCTATCAAGGCATTTCTGCGATTTATCTCTTAGAATACGTTTTGAGCCTTGATAGAATCTGCAAATACCCGAATTTCAAATATCTCTAGCTAGGAAATAGTATCAATTCGTCTGGATGGGATGGTCGCGTATGATCCTGGTGGATAGTCTCCAAAAAAGTTACGGCGAACTGCGGGCGGTGGATGGCATCTCCTTCGGAGTATCCGAAGGGGAATTATTCGGCTTTCTTGGGCCGAATGGGGCAGGGAAAACCACGACCCTTTCCATGATCTGTGGCCTGCTGAAACCGGATGGCGGGCGGGTGATCGTCAACGATATCGACGTTTGGCAGACGCCCAAGGCGGCCAAGCGCGTTCTGGGTCTGGTTCCTCAGGATATCGCGCTCTACGAAGAACTGACCGCCCGCGAAAATCTGCGCTTCTGGGGCGGCCTCTATAACCTTTCGTCCTCCGAACTGAAATCCAATATGGAGAAATGGCTCGACCGGGTCGGCTTGACCGACCGGGCCAACGACGCCGTTTCGAAATATTCCGGGGGCATGAAACGCCGTCTCAATCTGGCGGTGGGCATGATCCACAATCCAAAAATCGTGCTTCTCGACGAACCGACCGTCGGCATCGACCCCCAGGCGCGCAACACTATCATGGAAATCATCCGTGAAATCGCCCGCGAAGGCGTCACCATCCTCTTCACCACCCACCATCTCGAAGAGGCGGAAAACCTCTGCCAGCGCATCGCCATCATGGATCACGGCAAGATTCTTCAAATCGGCTCGGTGGACGAACTGGCGCGTGTGGTCGGCGACGGCGAACTGGCGACTTTTCGGGGTTCGTTCACACCGGTATCCATTAAATCCGCGCTGGCGGGGATCGATGTGAATTATATTAGCCTGGCGGATGGATCGGCCACCCTCGGTTTCAAGCCCAATGGCATCAATATCTCCGTCTTGATTCATAAATTGAGCGAAGCGGGAATCGTTATCGAAAACCTCTCGATGCAAAAACCGAGTCTGGAAAGCGTTTTCTTAAAACTGACGGGAAGAGAGTTACGCGATTGAATGTCCTATTTCATCTCCTCTTGAAAGATTTTCTCCGCCTGGCCAAAAGACCGTGGGTGGTTTTGATTTACATGGCCATTCCCGTGATGATGTCCTGGATGATCGCCACCGTGTTCGGAACCGGCCGGGAAGCGCCAGAAATCGTCCTGCATGTGGCTGTCTTGGACAACGATAAGGAGTTCTTTACCGGCATGCTGCGCTCGATGGGCAACCAGGGCGATGCAGCGAGAAATCTGAAATTGCATTGGGTGGATAGTGTCGACGAGGGAGTTCGTCTGATCGAAAAACGGAAAGTTTCCGCGTTGGTGGTTTTCCCCGAAAACATGACAGCCGACCTGCTAGACGGCGCTACCGCAATGATTGATTTATACAAGAATCCGGCTCAAACCGTTCTACCGCAGGTCATCGAACAGGGATTGGATATCGTGGCGGTTGGCCTTTCCGAGTTGCTGTCGTTTATGGGGCCGGAAGTGAAAGAGGCGGCACAATTGTTTAATAGCAAAACACTCCCTCCCAGCTGGAGTACCGCCATGATCGTATACAAAGGAATGCAGAAAATGGAAGCGGCCCGAACCTATCTGTTCCCGCCGATTATCGATATACAAACGTTGGCGGCCAAGGATTTTATCCCCAGCGCCTCCCGGGAAATCCGTTCCGCCACCCCTGAAAGTTGATCCCATGCAAAAAGAAATCTTTGCCTATATGTTTCCGGGGATGATGATCATGTGGGTGTTCTTCATCGCCCAGAACGCGCTGGCCGATATATACAACGAACGCGCCCGCAAAACCCTGATGCGCCTGATGGCTTCCCCCGTGACGGTTAACCACATTGTCCTGTCGAAATTTCTATACAGCTTCACACTCTGTCTTCTGGTTGAATTCGTCCTGATCCTGATGACTTCCCTGGTCTTTGGAATCCACTGGGGAAGTCCATTCTGGCTGCTGATTGTGGTGATCGCAATTAATTTCGCCCTGACTGGCGTCCTGGCTTTCCTCTATGGACTTGCCAAAAGCAAGGCGGCCGCCGACAGTCTGACCGTGATCTTCATCCTGTTCATCGGTTTCCTGGGCGGCGGTTTTTTCCCCTTCGAGGAAATGCCGAAATTCTTCCAGCAGATCGGCGCCTGGTCGGTCAATCGCTGGGCTTTTCTGGGAATCCAGGCTGTGATGCAGGATAAATCCCTCGGCGATCTGCTAACGCAGGTTTATAAAATGCTCCTGTTCGGGACGGTGACCATGATGGCAGGAACAATGCTCTTAAAGTGGCGGTTTGAAAAAGGGGAGGGCATATAAAATGTTCCGAATCGCCTGGTACGATCTGAAGCGCATGGTGAAAGACAAGATGTTCCTCTTCTGGACATTGATCATGCCATTGGGATTTATCTTCGTTTTCGCCCAGATCATGAAAAATCCCCAGAAAGTCAATACCTGGATTCCAGTTTTCAACTACGACGGCCACGAACTCTCTCAGTTGTTCGTCGAACAACTCAAGGAAGAGGGATACAACGTCGTCAACCATCCGCTGGAGGAAGAAAAATACATCAAGAATTGGTCGCGGGCTTTGATTATCCCCGCCACTTTTTCCGCCGATCTGCTGAAGGGAACCCGCGTTCATGTGTCGATTGTCAAAGGCGAAGGAAACTCCGAAAATATCCTGTCCCTTCATACCCGCGTTCTCCGGACGGTGATTCATTTCACCGGCGCGTTGATGTCGGTGGATGTAGTAAAGAATCGCTGGACCAAATTGACGCGCGAGAAGTTTCTTGAAGAACTGAAGCGGCCTCTGCAAGTGGACGTCGTCAACCAGAAACATCCCGCTCTTCGTCCTCCTCCGTATGGCTTCGCTCTGACACTCCCCGGCTACCTGGTTATGTTCGTCATGATGAACGGCATCATGTTCGGGGGGATTACCCTGGCCGAGGAACGCGCGAACCGGCAACTCGTCCGCCTGATCGCCGCCCCCCTGCATCCGATGGAACTCTTTCTCGGAAAACTGCTGGGGCGCATGGCGCAACCGGCCCTGCAGGCAGTCATGATTCTTCTGGCGGGACGTCTGCTCTTCGGCGTTTCGCTGGGCGATTATCCCGCCGCCCTATTCCCGGTCGTGGCGTGTTTCGCGTTTTTTTGCGGAACCATTGGGATTCTATTCGGAACGATCTTTTCCACGGAACAGCAGATTTCTAGCCTGGGAATCCTGTTCACCATGCTGATGACCGCCATGGGGGGGTGCTGGTGGCCGATCGAAGTCGTACCCGATTTTTTCAAGACCATCATGATGTGCTTCCCCACGCATTGGGCGCTTCAGGGATTCCACGACGTCATGGCGTTTGGTAAGTCCTTCATGGGTGTCTTGCCCGAATGCCTGCTGCTTTCGCTTCTCTCAGCGATCCTGCTCTGTATCGCCGTGCCTCTCTTCGAAAAACGCAAACGAACGGGGAATTGACAGAGTACGTCACAACGATCCCGTGAGAATGGGAATCCTGATTAACTCTGCAATGGCGATAGAAACGGATGTGGGACATGGCCCTCGCCATGTCCCACATACCTACCTCATTATTCCACTCAAAGCAGATGTACTAACAGCGAAGTATATCTGCCTTTTTTCAAATGGGAATATAGACGGTAGTCTATAAAAATTCTAATACGCCCGGTTCATCCGGTCCTCCATCGCGAAATCCTCCTCCCAGGGTGAAGAGGTTTGTTCGTTGATTGTCTGTATCTCCCGCCCGGCGCCTAACTCGTCCAGCAGCAGATCCGTCGTTCCGTCCCGGCGCGTAATCAATCCCGACAGTTCCATCCCGGCGGAATTCATAAACATCAGGCTGGGACCTTGCCCGCCGATACCCAGCGCCGCCCGCCGGATTCCCTGATAATCGTAGACGTGCAAGCCCGGCTCGTCCTGGGTCAGCGACATGGCCAGCCGCGGCTGGTTGTTGTTATCATAAATCGAAAATAACGTGATGTCGTTGCTATTGCTCAGCTCGGCTCGTATTTGTCCTTTGGAATCCTGGACGAAAAACGATTGGGCGTAGACCGCTTTGAAAGGAATCGTGTGAATCCCCATGTATTGGCAGAATGCCAGCGAAAATAACAAAAAACTCATCAGAAATGTTGCCAGATTCATCCGGCGTAAATGACGGTTTTTCTCTTCCAGCGCTTCCAGTCTTTTGATCAACAGGTTTTCGCTCATGATGGTTTTCCTTATACGTTCTCTGGGAATGGCCATAAGAAAGGTCGTCTTAATCGCGTCTAGGGCGGTTCTCGAAAGTGTGTACATTCATTTCACGCTCCATCTTCGAAAAACCCAATCGTTTTCGGCTTTTTCGAAACGCAAATAGGAACAGAATTCTGAGAACTACTCTACTTTTAAAGTGCGCGTTTTTCAGGAAAGTTGGATCAGAAACACGGGGATCTTTTCAAAAAGTTTCAGTGAAATAGAGCAAAAGAAGGAATACTCTTTTTATTCTGCGCTCTGAAATCGATTGCCATCGGATCGCGTTTCATTTCCGCATAAAACGTCTCTCTTATTCTGCGTCCAATGCTTCGCGGACTTTTTCAGACAACGATTTAAGCGTGAACGGCTTCTGAATGAAATGGACGCCTTCGTCAAGAATGCCATGGTGGGCGATAATATTGGCCGTATAGCCGGACATAAACAGCCTCTTAAGGGTTGGATACAAAGAAAGAATCCGTTTGGCGAGGTCCCTCCCATTCATTTCGGGCATAACGACATCCGTCAACAGCAAATGAATATCTCCAGAATGTTTCTCGGCCAGATTGATGGCTTCTCCCGGTGTGTGGGCGGTCAGCACACGATAGCCCAATTGTTCCAACATGCTCTTGCCGAGATCCAGCAATGACCGTTCGTCCTCAACCAACAATACGGTCTCGCGGCCGTGAATGATGGATTGCGAAATAGCCTCGGAAACGATTGGATCGCTTTTCCCAATATAACGCGGTAAATAAATGGAGAACGTGGTTCCTTGTCCCGGTTCGCTGTAAACGTTTATGAATCCATTGTTTTGTTTGACAATGCCGTAAACGGTCGCTAAGCCCAAACCGGTCCCTTCACCCGTTTTTTTAGTAGTAAAGAAAGGATCGAAGATTTGCGACAATGTATCTTTATCCATCCCGCATCCGTTATCGCTCACGGCCAGACGCACGTATTCGCCTGGGATGAAACCGGTATGCTCTCTGCAATAGGCATGGTCGACGCATTCGTTTTTCGTTTCGATTGTTATCTGGCCCACCCCGTCGATGGCGTCGCGCGAGTTGACGCACAAGTTGGCCAGCAACTGGTCGATTTGTATAGGATCCATTCGAATCGGCCAAATATCGCGGGATGGCAGCCATTTCAATTCAATATCTTCTCCGATAAGCCGCTGCAACATCCTTAACATGCTTTCCACGGTATCGTTTAAATGGATGGTTCTGGGAGAGATGGTTTGTTTGCGCGCAAACGCCAACAATTGCCCGGTCAGATTGGCGGATCGTTCGGCGGCATAAGTAATTTGCTGAAGATTGGCATAGACGGAATCGGAGGGATCCACTTTATTCATGGCTAGTTCTGCGTGGCCTAGAATCACTCCCAGCATGTTATTGAAATCATGCGCGACTCCACCCGCCAATCGACCCACGGATTCCATCTTTTGAGCTTGTTGAAGTTGAATCTCCGCTCGCTTGCGATCGGATATATCCTTAACATACTCAATGACACCCGTCACTTCCCCTTTCTCGTTTTTGATGGGAAAAGTGGATAGATCGATCCATCCTTTCGCGTTCTCTTCACACGGATAAGGGACCTCCACTCTTTGCGTTTCCCCAATTTCAACGGCTTTTCTCAAAGGACACCAAGGGCATATAGAGTCGCGTTGCTGGTAAACCGCGTAGCATTTTTTCCCAACGAGCGGATATTCATGAGCGTACATTTTTTCCATCCAGGCGTTGGTTCGCAGAATGGTATAATCTCGGTCTAAGACGCTAAGCCCATCCTGGAGTGCATCAAAAACATTTTGAAGAAACTTTTCGCTTTCCCGGAGTGCTTCCTCCGCCCGTTTGCGCCCGGTGATGTCTAAATGCGTTCCGCAGGCGCGAAGCGGCTCGCCGTGGGCGCCGCGATCGATCACTTGACCTTTGTCGAGTACCCATATCCAATCGCCCGACTTGTGTTTCATTCGATGTTCCGTCTCATAAAAATCCGTCTTCCCTTCCAGATGCGCGTTGAGCGTTTCCGTGACGATCGTCTTGTCGCCGGGATGGATCAGTTTTTCCCAGGATCTGAGGTGGGGTTCGATTTCATTCAGCGTGTATCCCAGCATTTCGGCCCAGCGGTCGTTGAATGTCACATCGCCAGTGGTTATGTTCCAATCCCAGGCGCCTAGTTCGGCGCCCCGCATCGCCAATTCCATCCGCTGTTTGCTTTCCTGCAACGTTTTTTCCACTCGCATCCGCTGCACGATCTCCCACGTGACATCGGCCAGGTAAGAAACGATCTCGACGTCTTTCGGCGTGTAATCGATCGGTTTGTTTCCCACACCCAATATGGCGACGACCTTGCCTTCCCGCATCACCGGTGCAACCAGTTCTCGAATCACCATCGCATGGCCGTCGGGAAGTCCTTTTTTGTGCGGCAACAACGCATAGTCGTTGTGTACCACGGGTTGTTTTTCGTGGACGCAATCGACCCAGACTCCCGCTTGATCGATGGGATAGTGCATCCCTTTTCCTTGGGCCTGACAAAACTCCTT
>CAZFOX010000069.1:0-12037 GCA_964520565.1 uncultured bacterium
ATAAAGGATGGTGATTGTCATGCGGTCGACATTGGCCAGATCGACGCGGTCACCTTCACAAGTGGGTTTCAGCCATGCACCTTCCCGCTCCAACCGCCAGCGGTTTTGATCGACGGCATCGAGTGGAAGACGAATGCGAGCCTGTGCCTGATTGAGACCTTTATACCGGAGGCCAAAAGCGGGACTGTTTTCCCCTTCTTGAAGCCTCAGAAGAAAGACAGCCAGATGATTGCCATCCATGAGAATGTCCGATGTCAGATAGCGAACATTCAATAACGTGCCTTTGGGGAATGAATAGAACAAACCATCCCCTGTTTCGGTTGCGGTATACCAGACCGCGCCTTCGAGGGGCGTGGAATCCGTTTCGGTTGTTAATCCTTTCAGGAGGAAAGAGGGTTTAAGAATTGAGCCTTCTCCGGCAGAAAGTAGCGTCGGGAGACTCATTGCGCCGACTGTGGATAGCAGGTTTATTTTTATGAAATTACGGCGATGAATGCAGAGTGTTTCAAGTACATCGCGTTTCATACGATTCACCTCCAGAAATTGAATTATCTTGAAATTACCACAATTAATTTGCTGCTTAAATCCTGAATGGAGGTTATTTTTGGTGGATGTTGACGAAATATTTAAAAAATTCGCTTGACTCTTCCCCTGGGGCAGGGTTTATAGTGAAGTTTCATGCTTGTAAAGAATTATAGATTGTTTATCCATGATGTATCTCGATCGGGAGATTTAATGTTCAGTATCGGAGAATTTTCACGTATCACCGGTCTTTCAATTAAAGCTCTACGGATTTATCACGAGAAGAATATCCTCGTGCCTCATACTGTCGACCCCGCCAGTGGATACCGGTATTACACGCATGAAGATGCAGAGAAAGCGCGATTCATCAAGGAACTACGCGAGATGGAATTTTCGCTCTCCGATATTCAGGCTATTTTCGATCAAGGAATCACGAATGAAGAAATACTAAAAACTTTGGAAAAGAAAAAGGAACAGCTGTCTGAAACCATATCCCATTACACGCGCATAGTGGCGGCATTGGAATACACCATTGCTGCGGAAAAGGAGGCGATCGTGGCCTTACAAAAAACATCTTACGAAGTAGAAGAAAAAACAATCGGCGATCTGTTGATCGCGGGTATTCGCTACAAGGGGAAATATAGCGATTGCGGTACCTATATCGGGCAATTATGCCGAAAAATGGGTTGGTTAATCTGTGGGAAACCATTTAACCTGTATTACGATCATGAATACAAAGAGAACGATGCCGATATCGAATCCTGCATCCCCATTCGTAAACCCAAGGAGGTGGAAGGTGTTTCCGTGCGCACTCTGCCAGGGGGAAAGTGCCTCAGTTTGATTCACAAAGGTCCCTACGAACAGATTGGGAGAGCGTATGAAAAACTGATTGCATATGCTCGGGAAAAGGGATACGAATCGACCCAACCGATCCGGGAAATCTACGTGAAAGGGCCGGGGATGTTTTTCAAAGGGAATCCCGAGAAATATATCACCGAGATTCAGATGATGGTTTAATCGGATTCGCCGATTATTTTCATGGACACATTACGGCGTTCGAGTGGCTGTAGACCGTGTTTGATAGGTTTTTTCGATATAGAATCTTCCAGGTTTTCAGCCGGATTTTTTCTTTATTTTTTTTTGAAACGAGGAGCATTACGAATGCCGAAATCGGAACCTTCCAAACCGGGCTTGCTTGGCGGTGTGTTTGTTCTATCTATTGCCCTGATTACCCTGGAACTGCTCTATACTCGTCTTTTTTCGTTTGCCCTGTGGCATTATATGGCCTATCTGGTGATCAGTATTTCCATGTTAGGTTTGGGCGTTTCCGGTGTTATTTTATCAATTTATCAAAAAGCCTTGGGATGGAACCGGGGAAAAACTCTGGCCTGGATGTCTCTCGGATTTTCTCTCTCTATTCTGGTGGGAATCGGCGCGATCTGCCGGATGGAACTGGATATTCTCAAACTCAATCTGGCGATCACGCATATCAAAATATTGTTGTTTAATATAATGCTGGCCTTGCCGTTTTTTTTCTGCGGGTCGGTGTTTTCTTTGATTTTCAGCGCTTACCCCCAGCGGATTGGGGGATTGTATGCCGTGAATATGGTGGGTTCCGGTATTGGTTGTCTGGTAGTAATACCCGCTATGTGGTATCTGGGCTTACCCGGCTCTTTGATCGTTTGTGCCTTGCTCGGAGGGATCAGCGCGGCTCTCTTTCTTCCATCCATGGGACGATGGGCGATTCTGGCGGTTACAGTCGTATTGACGTTTTTATTATTTCCCTTTCGAGAATCCATTTACCCCATTCGTCCCGCTCCGACCAAATTGCTGGCGCTAATCGAAAAACACCTGCAGGAGAAACCGGAATACACACGGTGGACGCCTCTTAGCCGAATCGATGTTGTTGATGCTTCCAAATACAGTCCCGGACGAAAAGCGGTATTGCAGGATGGAGATGCCGTCAGTTTTTTGCATGAATGGAATGGCGATTCCTCCACACTAGATTATCTCAACGACAATATCGCTGCAGGACCTTACCGGATTCTTAAGGAACCCAGGGTATTGTTGATTGGTATCGGTGGAGGGCCGGATATTCTGATCGCCCATCATTTCGGGGCGAAAAAAATCACAGCGGTGGAGATTAATCCTGCCAGCATCGAAGTATTGACAGATCTCTATAAAAATTACAACGGGGGCATCGCCAATTTTCTGCCGTCGTATCAGGTGGTTCATGCGGAGGGGCGTTCGTACGTCCGGCGGTCGTATAAGAAATACGATCTGATTCACGTTCCCGGAGCCGATTCGTTCACCGCGCTGCAGTCCGGCGCTTATATGGTGGCCGAAAGTTATCTTTATACCGTCGATGCCATGAAGGATTATTTCACTCATCTGACCGAGGATGGGGTTTTAGGGTTCGTGCGGATTTCTTTCGATCCGCCGCGCGAGCATTTGAAACTGGTTACTAGCGCCGCCACGGCCATGCGGGAACTGGGTATCGAAGAACCGTGGAATAAAGCGTTGGTCATCCGCGACCGGCGATATATCTATCTGACGTTGACTTTATTTAAGTTAAAACCCTTTTCGCCGGAGGAGATCGAATCGTATCGCCAGTGGCTGGTGAACAATCCTTCTTATACGATCATGTACGCGCCTGGGTATCCGACCGGGAATCCTTACGAACAATTTTTCCAAGCCTTTGCGGCGGGTGGGGAAGAACAGTTTTACGATGATTATTTTTATAATGTCCGCCCGGCAACTGACGATTCTCCTTTCTTTTTCCGGCACGAGAAATTGAAAAATGTGTTGAAAAAACTGCCTTTGCCCAGTATGGAACCTCTTCCGGGAGAATCCAACGCGTTCCCCGGTTTCACATCGCTCTTTGAAGCCGATCAATTCCGGGAAAAGGGGCTGGGAATCTGGATGTTGATCGCCACCATCGTCCAGATGGCCATACTGACCGCTCTCTTTATTTTCGCACCCTTGACCATCTTTAAGAAACGGCATTTGAGAGTTCCCAATTCCATTCCTCTATTATTCTATTTCTCCTGCCTGGGTTTGGCGTACGTCTCGATCGAGATCAGTTTCATCCAACGATTGATTCTATTTTTGGGGCATCCTACCTATTCCACATCCGTTGTCATATTTACGTTTTTGGTTTTTTCTGGATTGGGTAGCGCTACCACGGGGTACTTTGGCTACACACGCCGCAATGCCTTATGGATTTTTGCCGTCCTCTTTCTCGTCGGATTGATCACCCATGCGGTTAGTGTTCCATTCACAAACAAGTTTTTACCGGTTCCAATTGATACGCGGATCGTACTAACGGTGATTTTGCTCGCTCCCTTGTCCTTCCTGATGGGGATGCCGTTCCCGATGGGAATCGGTTTGGCGACCGAGAATTCATCGCGCGAGATGATCGCTTGGGCGTGGGGAGTGAATTCGGCCTTTTCGGTGATGGGCTCGATGCTGTGCATCGCTATTGCGATGGCATTGGGATTTTCGCAGGTTCTAATCGGAATGCTTATCGTCTATCTGATGGCGGCATGCGTATTATTCTTTATCCGGAAACCGGGAATGGATTTAGCCCGATAAGAAATAGAGGTTTAGCGAGAGCATTACCCATTGATCGGTTCGGCAGGAGTTTCAACCTCCCATGCATTCATACAAGCAATGAGCTAATGAGAAGAGCCGTTATTTTTCTTTTTTGCTCGTCCATTCCGTTTCTGCAATTCCATCCTGCCGATTCTGGAAGCGAGCCATGGTAAAGAGCAGATCGGAGAGACGGTTCAGATATTTTAATACGTATTGACTGGCTTCTTCCCATTGATGGAGGAGAGAAACCGCCCGCCGTTCCACTCGTCCACAGACGTTGCGTGCCAGATGCAAGACCGCCGCCGGCAGCGATCCTCCCGGGACGATTTGTGTTTCCAGGGGTTCTAATACTTCCGCTAATTCGTCGATGTAATTTTCCAACGCTTTGACATGGCGGGCGTTGATGGTGGGGACTTCTTTATTTTTTTCGGGATTGGACGTGTACGAGAGTTCTTCGTGCAGGTAAAAAAGGTCTGTCTGGATTTGCATCAGCATGGGAATCAATTCGGGAGAGACACCAAGCGAAATAGCCAGACCCAACATGGAATTAAGTTCATTGACTGTGCCACATGCTTCCACCTGGGATGCGTCCTTAGGAACCCGTACGCCGCCGCCGATTTCGGTAAAACCCGAATCTCCCAGGGTGGTATATATTTTTTTCTGTTTTTTCATAAGAACCTCGTTCGGAAGAATAAATCCGTTTTTTCCCCTAGTCCCATTATGAGGAAATTAGATATTTCTCTCATAGAATCCCAAGAATCGATTTAATTCTATGGCTATCTTTTTTTCTGTCTAGACACATATGGAAATAACACATATCCGGGGAATGTTTTCTATTACATCGTTTGTCCTCTTGATGGAACGATCTATAATGTAGACTGTTTTTCCATCTGTCCTTGACGATGGTTTGGATGATGACAATCGAGGTGTTTCGAAATGGGGAAGATAAAGACAATTTTTTTGCTCACGGTTTTTTTGATTGGATATTCAAATATTGTTTTTAGTGAATCGAATAAGTCGCCCTTGTTTGTGGGTTATGCCGATGTGGATATTACACCCCCTTTGGGTGTTACCATTCCTGGGTATTTTCACGTTCGCCATGCTACCGGTGTACTCGATCCATTACGGGTGAAGACTTTGGCGATCAGCCAGGGCGAGACCACTTTGATTATCGCCGCTTTCGATTTGATCGGAATCGATTCGGCGACGATCAAAGAGATTCGGGAAGAGATTCAACGTCAAACCGGTGTTGCACCCGAATGTGTGTTCATTCATGGAACGCATACACACACAGGAGCGACCGTGGCGGAAATTAAAGACCGCCTTCCCAGCCAGGCGGCAGAAGCCGTGAAAGAAGCTTTGAATAAACGTATCCAGGAATCTGCAGTGACACTGGGAGTCGGTCAGGAAAATTCGGTTGCTTTTATTCGCCGGTATTTGATGAAAGACGGCTCCGTGCGTACCAATCCCGGACGGGCGAATTCGGAGATCGTTCGTCCCATTGGAAAGATCGATCCCACCGTTTCTGTGATTTCATTCGGATCGGCGCATACCTTATTAGTCAGTTACGGCCTGCATCTGGATTGCATTGGTGGTGAGAAATTTTCTGCGGATTATCCCCATCACCTGACCCAGGCTGTCAAGGAATCGCTGGGTGAAGAATGGAACGTGATCTATCTGAACGCCTGCTGCGGGAATGTGAATCACATTAATGTCAACGATCCCGGCCAGCGCAGCGGATACGAGGAATCGCGACGTATCGGGCGAACGTTGGCCCAGGTGGCTTTGGCCGCATATAAAAACGCCCGGCCGATTGCTATCGACCGCCTGGCATCCAGAACGGCGATTGTAGATTCTCCCGCACGTCCCGTTCCCCAAGAATTATTCCAATGGGCGCAACAGCAGATGAAAGAGAATGAAGAACAGGCAACAAAACGCCAATTCAACGAGGAAACTCCCGCGAAAATCGTCGAACGGGCGGAAGCGCAAAACAATCCGATTCCCGCCGAAATCATCGCAATGCGGATTGGTCCAGTGGGAATCGTTGGTCTTCCCGTCGAAGCGTTTCAGGAAGTGGGTGCCGATATCAAGACGCATTCCTTGCTCGATCCGACACTGGTGATCGGTATCACGGGCGGTTATATGGGATATCTGCCACATCCACGCGGATACGATGAAGGGGGATATGAAGCGACCTTTGGCAGCGCCCGGTTTGCGCAGGAGACGTCTGTGTTATGGTCTGATGCGGTTGCTCAGTTGATCCGGGAGATGGCGAAACCCTGATTGGGAAATATCGAATTCCAAGTCATATCCATATCGATAAAATGACCGGATTGCGGTATTGTTCCTTTGCTAATGAAATCTATCAACATCATCTGTTCTTCTTGATAATCCCTCGAGTTTCGAGTATTTAACATCAACTGTTTTCTTTCTGCATATCCACTGAATATTTGGGAAGATAAGTCTCTTGGTTTCCATTGTCGATTGCTTTGTGTTTATGGAATGCACTCAAGAGTAGTCACTCGAATAACGGAGTAGTTTTTTCTATTTTTACGTCCGGATATCATTCATGAAGCGATCCTCTGTGTATCTCCGCATCGCAGGCAGAACGGTATTGTCTGTTTGTTGGTATTTTTTCTGTTCCCTATTCTTGTGCGCTCACGACGATCCCAATGCGCAGGTTCCAACATTGAAAGCCTTCAAAACCACCGAGACTATCCATGTCGATGGCGTTTTGGATGAATCGTTCTGGCAGGAATGCGAGGTGTCTTCGAATTTTATCGACATCCGCACCCAGAAATCCGCCGAGCAGCAGACTCTCGTTCGCATCGCGTATACACAAACGCATCTTTACGTGGCTGTTGAGTGTTTGGATGACGATATTGGACAGATTCGCGCTTCCGAACGGCGCGAAGATCGATCCTTCGATGGCGACGATTGGGTGGAAGTTCATTTGGATCCCACGCATTGTCACCGGGCCAAATACGCGTTCTTTTCCAATCCGTTGGGAACCCGGCGCGACGCCAGCGAAGGCCCATCCGGGGTATTTAATACCGGCTGGACGGCGGAATGGGATTTGGCGGCCAAGATTATGACGGATCGCTGGGTGTTTGAAATGAGTATCCCTCTGACCATTATGAACTTTTTTCAGGCCGACGGGCAAACATGGGGATTGAACTTCACCCGCATGTTGAGGCGAACGGATGTCACCAGCTTTTGGAGTTACAACCCTACCAATTATTATAAGCCCCGCTATTTCGGACATCTGACGGGCTTGGATCTGGCAGATAGCCAGTTTGATCGGAACTGGGAATATACTCCCTATATCAGTACGCGTTACGATTTCAATGGGGAAAGTTCCACCTTGTTTCAAATGGGCATCGATACCAGTTTTAGATTGACGCCCTCCATCACGACTGCCTGGACGATTAATCCCGATTTCGGTCAGGTGGAGGCGGACGACGATACGATCGAACTGCGCGATACAGAACGTTTTCTTCCTGAAAAGCGGTTATTTTTCCGGGAAGGCGAAGAACTGTTGAGTATGCGTAATCAACTGTATTACAGCCGCCGCTTCAGCAAGATCGATACGGGCGCCAAGATCAGCGGAGAATGGGACGATTACAAGTTTTCGTTTCTCAACATTCAGGGCGACGTTACACACGATGGTACCCGTTATGGAAATTCGTCCGTTTTTCGCACGATTCAAAATATCGGCGAACGTTCGTCCTTGGGTTACTATTTAAGCGATTCCGAATTTGAGGATGGAAATTCACGCGTTGCCAGTATCGATGGGGAACTGTTTCTCAGTGAGGATTGGCGCTATCGATTTCAAGGATCGGCGGCTCACGACCGGATGGAAGAGGATGATGGATTTGTTTCCAAAGACCGGCTCGATTATCTTGGATTCACGGCGATCGACTACGGGAAATATCCCTGGGATATCAGTTTCAGTTACGATGCGATTTCGGAGGATTTTAATCCATCGCTTGGTTATATTCCCCGCCGCGATATCTTCGGCCCGCATCTCAACGCGGCCTACAACCACGAATCCGGCGAGCGATGGTATAAAAGTGTATTTGTGGAGTTCGATTCCGCGCTCTATGAAAATGAAGACGACCGCACCACTCTTCGCGATTATTCCCTCTTTTCACGCGTCGTCTTTCCGAGCGATATTGGCATTTTGGCGGGACAGAGTCTCGATTATCATGCTCCTTACGACAATACCCGCACGAATGCAGGCGTATCGTTCTTTTCGTCCGATATGTGGAAATCGATCGAATTATCGTGGGCGGGAGGGGAATTTGAAGAGACCGAATATCACGAAATCAATTTGGAGAAGAATTTTAAACCCTTTGAACGCTGGCCAATCCGGTACGATTTCACCATTCGGCTTGAAGACAAACCAAATGGCGACCGGGACACGGTCTGGCTCAACCGTATTGTATTCGACTATTATTTCACCGATACGATGTGGCTGAAAACTTCTCTGCAACATCGGAATAACAGCGTTGGAAACATTAGTGTGATTTACGGCTGGGAATTTATGAAAAACGCACATTGGTATTTAGTATTTAATAGTGTCAGCGACCGGGAAGAGACAGGGAACAGCGTATTTACAAAAATAGCCTACACTTTTTAATACAGAATCTGAATGAACCTGGATTGAAGCAGAAAAATGGTTTTTATTGAGAATTTTCGTCGTGTTGAATTTTCTGTAGGAAGGATTTCGATTCCTCGCTGAGGGGCAATCCCAGTTGTTTTGCCCGGTCGGCTGATTCGCGGGCACGTGAAAAATCGGATTTTTGACAGTAGAAATAAATTAACCTGTCGTAAGATTCGGAAAGACGGGGATTGTGCTGAATCTCTTCTTCCACGGCGAGAATAGCCTCGTCGATTTTTCCCTTACGGCTTAAAACCGAACTGAGATTCAGATGGACATATTCCAAGGCGGGATCGATCTGTGCCGCCAGGCGGTAATGAACCTCCGCTTCCTCAAGGTTCTCATTGCGAAAGGCGCAATTGGCCAGCTTAAAATGGGCGATGGCATCTTTTGGATTGAGTTCCAATACACGCCTGTATTCTCGAGCGGCTTCTTCCGATTTCTGTTGGGTATCGAGGGCGAGTCCGAGTAGGTAGTGATGCGTGGGATTTTCGGGATCGATTTGGATGGCCGAACGAATCGCTTGAATTCCTTCCGGCATTTTTTTTGACATGATTAAGGCGCGTCCCAGGTATTGATAGACATCGGGATTATCGGATTTGATCGCCAGTGCGCTTTGAAGCGCTTTGATTGCATCTTCCGGTCTATGCAGAGCCGTATAGGTACGTCCCAGTTCCAATAGCGCTTCGAAATAATCGGGTTTGGCGGCGATGGCTTTTTCATAAAGAGAAGCGGCCTCTTCATCGAGCCCTGCCGCTTTTTTCTGCAAGGCAAGGTTATAGTAATAGATAGAGGCAATGTGAGGGCGATGTCCGATGATCTCTGCAAATTGTTTGTGCCGATCGTCGGTGGGGTCTAATTTCGAATAGGCCATTGCCAGGCTGTCCCATGCCAGAGTGCTTTGGCTGTCTAGAGATATCGCTTTCAATCCAGTTTGGATGGCCCGATCGATTTCTCCAGCGAGAGAAAATGCGCGAGTCGCCACTCCGCAGGCGTAAGCGTATCCTTCCAGGCAACGCATGACCGCGACCGCTTTTTGAGCCGCTTTGGTATAATTTTCTTGTTGCAACAGAGCGATTGTGGCTTCTAATTGAATGACAGGATCGTCCGGCAGGCGATCGCTTAAGATTTCAATGTTACGGCACAATAACGGGCTTCGTTCCTGATTCAGGATGAATTCCAGCCAGTCCAATGAGGGAAGATCGATTTTTGGAGTATCCTTTCGTTCTGCCTGCATGTGCTCCATCTGACGGAAATGATTTTCCATACTTCTGGCGCTTTCATTATAGGGATCGATCGATCGAACCTGACTCAGCATTCGATAGGCTTCCTTGACAAAACCTTTATAAAACCAGGTTTGGGAAAGCTGGATCATGGCGTCGGTATCGTTGGGATTGACCATCAGAAGTTTTCCTAAGTGTTCTTCTGCGTGATCGAGCACACCCGCTGAAAGAAACATTTCAGCCGCGACTTTAGAATGCGGTTCCAGAACTATACCCGATGTTTCCCGGCTGGAACCAAAGCGAAGATGGATGGCGGCGGCAAGGTAATCGCCGGTTTGAGTGTAATAACGAGCCATGGACAGGCAGGGATTCTTGATGTTTTTAACCATGGGTGCAAAAAAGAAATACAAGGCATGTTTGGGCTGTCTCTGGGTAAGATACGCGTTGCCGATTTCGTAGAGAGCGGTTTGGCTTTGAAGGTTGTCGTCAAGCGTCTTCAACCAATAATCGAGTGGATTCTTGGATAATTGATTGATCTGAAAACCGCGCATTCCCCAAAAACAAATCAAACCAACGAGAAGCCATTGGAAAGCATGCCGAAAGACACGTCGATTCATTTGTAGAATTCGATCGAGGATTCCTCCCATAAAGACGGCCAATCCCGCCAGGGGAAAGTAAAGATAATTCCACGCAACGTATTCCAGTACACGGTTGTAAGCGACTGACGCGTACGGAATCAAGGAGAATATGGCCACCGTCAGACCCAAAGCCGTCCATCGTTTTCGAACCAGGTGCCAGAAGGTTATCCCCAGTATGGCGAGATTCACGAATCCCCAGCCGATGAATTTGATATGAACGGGTGTGTAAATTTGTTCGACCAGTTCGTGGAGAACGGTCGTCAGTTTTCGCGTGAGGAAAAGACCATCCAGATAGGTGCCGGTTGCTCCAACGAAAGAGAAGAATCCATGCCAGAACGAATTCTCGTGGATTTCGATATATTTAAAGTGCAGTGGATGAGGCGTTAGTTCTCGAAGAATAGGGATGACAGCAAGAGGAATCAGGATAAAAGGACTTAGATGGATCAGAATGCGTTTTATTCCGTTTTGACGGTATACCCATTCACATGCGAACAGTATCAATCCCAGGACAAACGCCTGGCGGGCTGTCCCTAATGCCAAAAAAAATGTTGTTAGAGATAATACATAATAGAAACGGTTTCCGTTCCTTAGAAATCGCAAATAGGTGTTGATCGTTATCAGAGAGAGGGTTAATGCCAGGAGAAAATAAAAATTGTTAATATTGTTGATTGTGACAGCTGAGAGGGGGTGGACTGCAAAGAATAATGCCGCCAGAAGAGCGGGTATCCATTTAGGTGTAAAGAAGTGCACCAGGCCGAATACCAGGAGAGCGTTGACGCCATGAAAGCATAACAACCACCCATGCCAAAACACCACATTGTCGGCTGAGATATATGTGCGTACGATTGCCAATGCGGCATAACTGACCGGACGGTATTGACCGTTCGTGAATAAGAGAAAATCGCTGGAAAGAATTTTGGGTAGATTTTGGATATGCGCCAGTAATGGCAGGTTGAGGATACTGTTTTCCTGAAGTATAAAGGTTGAGGATTGAATCGAAATGGAATGAACCGCCGCGATCGATAGGGAGACTGCGATGACAGCCACTATCCACGGATGCCGGACAATTTCCCAGACTCTCATGCGCGGTGACAATGAAGAAGAAGATGTATGGATAACTTTTCCCTGGAAATCGGGAGTGACTTTATCGTGCATGACTGTCTTCCTGAACGATGCTTCGCAGTTTCGCTATTTGTGGGACAGTTTCCACGCGTATCGCTTCGAATAGATCGGGTTCACTAGCCGAGGGGCGATGCGCCATGAATTCCGGGATATTAAAACTGGCAAACGGTTTGTTCTCCAACGGAAGGGGAATGGCGGGAGATGAATGCCCTGATTCATCGATATGAGTCAGGTACAATGAAGCATAGATTCCACTGTCCCGTTTAGACGCGAAC
>CAZFOX010000070.1:0-11936 GCA_964520565.1 uncultured bacterium
TTGGCTTATATAATAGGAAATTCAAATTCAATAATAGAGGGAAATGCAAACGGTAATACTTCATTTAATTTTATTGCAGTCCACATCATTACCTTGTAATTAAAAAGACCAAAACCTCTATAACCGGATGAATAAAAATAAGAATAATCAAAAGGTTCATCCGTTACCCATTTCCAGCTTTGATCCTTCTGCGAGAAACCAATCCAAGCATGCTCAGTTAAATGTATTACGAAATTATCTATTATAAATTGGTTTTCTATATTATCGGTTATTGTAACCAAATGTCCTCCAATTATTTCGGAGAAAATCCGTGCATCCTCCCAACTTAAAAATGCATGATTGATCGCATAGTAATGCCCATTTGCCGGGTTGTATTGCCAGTCGTAGCCAGCGGGTAAATTGACGGGGGTCGGGGTCGGGGTGGTTTGGCCCCGAGCGGGAGGAACCGCGCAGAAACAAACCAACCCGACGAATAACAAAACAAAAACTTGAGAGGCTGACCGAACCATAGCACCCTCCGAGGAAAATTCGTAGTAGCATTTTGGATTACAACATAAAGGTATGTCAAGGGGATATTTGGGTTTTGTACAAAGAAAGTGGTGAGGGGGTATCCCGATTGTCGGAATCAGGAGGGGCGGGATTTTTTGGATGAGCAGGATAGCGGCATTTTTTATCCTGGGTATCCTTTCATCCGGAATCTATTCAAGAATCAGTTATAGAACGACGAAACTCAAGGGCAGAAAATACACTGCCCTTGGCACCCGCCCAGTTCCAGGGGCGTTGCCCCTGGCTGTTTTCTTTTACCCCTTTGGGGTAGATACGATTCTTTCATCTTGGGTAGATTGATTCAGATACTTGTGCGACAACAGAAATATGTGGGATTTTCGCCTCGTTTTCTTTCCATCTTTCAAGCATTGTACGTTGGCCGATAAGGCAATAAACTGCGATACAAGACAAAACGGTTTTTCCACGAGATGAAATTATGGACTTTTTTGGAATCGGCACAACCGAAATCTTAATGGTACTTGTGGTCACTCTGATCGCGTTTGGACCGAGCAAAATTCCCGAACTGGCACGGCATCTGGCCAAGTTCATGAAGATGATGCGCGAGGCCAGCAGCGAGCTGCAGCGGCAATTGGAATCGCAGGAATGGGCGGAAGATAAAAAGACAAAGAAACACACGTACAGTTCCCCCTATCCAACGGCTTCCTCCTCTTCTTCCCAAACCGGTGGAACGGAAAGCGCGGGGTACGACAGCCAATCCACATACGGTTCGGCGGATCTGGCCGGCGGTTCCTCGACGGGAACGGCGGGCGGCAGCGAACCGGCTAAAGATCAATACAGTTATCCGTACGGTTCGGAAAACGAGTCGTCTCCACAACCTCCCGTCAGTACTGCTCCCAAACCGATCGATGATCCCAACAAGATCGACGACGCGCAGCGTTACGCGCGGGAGATGACGGATTGATGAGGCGCTGGTTTCATAACAAGAACGACTATCCCGATTGACGATGCGAACAGGTTGGACGACATAAGAAATGACAGACGAATCAAAAAACAAGGAACTCATTCCCGCCCCTCCGAAAAAACCTGAATACGATGAAGAGGAAGAACTGGGTGGTTCCATGACTTTTCTGGAACATTTGGAAGAGCTGCGGGAGCGGTTGATTCGCGCTCTGATTGCTTTTGCGGTCGCATCGGTGATCTGTTTCATGTTTTCCGAACAGCTGCTGAATCTGTTGATCTGGCCGCTTCCCGGTTATTTGAAAGAAGACGTCGCCGAATACCAGCAGAAGACCGCCCAAGTAGAGAAATCCACCACAGAGAACGCGATCGGTAACGGTTCCGGGATCGTGCAATCTCCCACTAATGCGATTGCCGATACCGTCGGTTCGGTCACACCAGAGGATAGCGCCTCCTCGGAAGAGAAAGCGACATCCGGGGGCCGCCGGGGAAGCTTGACCGTTCTCAGCGTTTTCGAAGGGATTATGGTATATGTGAAAATCTCGATCATTGGGGGGATTTTTCTGGCCTTCCCGTTTATTTTTTACGAAGCCTGGATGTTCATCGCACCAGGGCTTTATAAACGGGAAAAAAAGGTAGTGCTGCCTCTGGTGGTCTACGCCTGGATTTGTTTTATCCTGGGGGGACTATTCTGTTTTTTCGTGATCTATCCCTTTATCCTGGTTTATATGGCGGAAGTGTTTACACCCAAGGTGGCGGAAATCCAATGGTCATTGAGTAATTATGTATCGTTCACCACTAACCTGCTGCTTGCCTTTGGCGTGGTGTTTGAACAACCGGTGCTATTTGCCTTGCTGGCGAAAATCGGGATCGTCACGGCGAGTGGACTCAGTAAATTCCGTTCCTATGCGGTGGTCATCATATTTACGGTGGCGGCCTTGATTACTCCTCCAGACCCTTTCAGTCAGACAACGTGCGCCATCCCCATGTGGGGGTTGTATGAGATATCGATTTTAGTTGTAAGAATGATCGAAAAAGGGAGAAAAGAAGAAAGTGGAGAATATTACGCGGGATAAGCTTCGGGAGATCGTCGGAGATAAAATCGTCCTGGTTACCGGAGGCACCGGAACCATAGGAAGCGAGGTCGTCCGCCAGCTGATTCCCTTAGGCCCCCGTATAATCCGCATTCTCAGCCGGGACGAATACAAGCAGTCGGTACTACGCTACCGTTTACGCCGTTACGATTTTATCCGCTACCTGCTCGGCGACATCCGCGATATCGAACGTTTGAAACGCGCTTTTGAAGGGGTACACGTCGTCTTTCACGCCGCCGCGCTCAAGCGCGTCGAAGCCACCGAATACGATCCTTTGGAAGCGGTGAAAACCAACGTTCTGGGAACCCAGAACATCATTACCGCCGCCCTGGAAAGCCCCACCACCGAACGTATCGTCTCCATCAGCACCGATAAGGCGGTTAACGTCACTTCCACGATGGGGGCGACCAAACTGCTGGCCGAGCGGTTGATAACCTGGGCGTCGTTTTATCGGCGCGAACCCCATAAGACGTTCTGCTCCGTGCGATTCGGCAACGTGCTCGATTCGCGCGGTTCGGTGATTCCGATCTGGCGGGAACAGATCCGCGACGGCGGGCCAGTAACATTGACACATCCGGAAATGCGGCGTTTCTTTATGTCGATCCCCAATGCGGTCAGTCTGGTGCTCAAGGCGGCGGCACACGCCACGGGGGGCGAACTGTATATTCTGCGCATGAAATCGGCGTATATCCGCGATCTGGCCGAAATCCTGATCGAGGAACTGGCGCCCGAATATGGCCACAAGCCCGCGGATATTCCCATCGAGATCAAGGGAGCGGAACCCGGGGAGAAAATGGATGAAGACCTGCTCGCTTCCAACGAGCTGGGACGCACATTTCTGATCGACGACGAAATGGCGGTGGTCGTTCCCTCGCATCGGATGGAAGAATACAAATTGAAAAAACTGGAGAATTTCGAAGGGTATATCACCAGCACCAACACCCTCTCCAAAGCCGAACTGCGGGAATACCTCAAGCACGAGGAGATCATCTAGCCTCTCGATCCCCTGGCATCGATCCATGACCTATTCCGAAGCGATCCGTTACCTCTATTCTTTTATCTCTTACGAGCGAAAGGCCCATTGGACGTATTCCGACAAGACCCTGAACCTGGATCGTTTCCGCCAATTTCTGTCTCTGTTGGGGAATCCCCAGGACGGTTTCCGTTCGATTCACGTGGCAGGCAGCGATGGGAAAGGTTCCGTCTGCGCCATGCTGGCGTCGGTGCTGCGCACGATGGGATACCGGGTCGGAGTTTTTTCTTCGCCGCATCTGCACAATATCCGGGAGCGGATCGCCATCGATGGTGAATGGATTTCGAAAGCGGTTTTCACCCGCTGGACGGATTTTTTGCGGCGGGCGGCTGAAAAAGATCGACCGTTGCCCTCGGGATACGTCACGTTTTTCGAAATGATTACGGCGATGGCGTTTCTGCACTTTCAAAAAGAGCGCGTCGATTTTGCGGTGATTGAAACCGGTCTGGGGGGACGGTTGGACACCACCAACGTCATGCATCCCTGCGCGAGCGTCATCACGCATATCTCGCTCGAGCATACCGAGCAGCTGGGCGATACGCTGGAGGCCATCGCCGATGAGAAACTGGGGATCATAAGGCCGGACGTTCCGGTCATCGTCGGCCATCAAATCCATTCCCTGCTTCCCCATTTTCGCCTGCGATTGAAAAATCATCCCGCTCCGGTAATCGAGACCGATCGATCGTACCGGATTCGCTCCCATTCTTGCGGGAGGCATTATCGAACCATCGAATTGGAGCGGTTGGGGAAAGAAGGCAACGTGCGGAGCATTCGCATTCCATTGTTTGGCCATTACCAAATGGATAATACCGTCACCGCCGTGGCCACGCTGGATACCTTAACGCAGAGCGGGGTGCTCCCTCCCCTATCCATCCGCTGTCTGGACCGGGGATTGCGGTATACGCAATGGCCGGGGCGTTTTGAGATTGTCAGGCGGGACAAAAAATCCCTGGCTATTCTCGATGTCGCCCATACCGCCCGGGGAGCGGAATCCCTGCGTCTGTCGCTGGACGAGCAATTTCCCAAGCATCCCCGGATATTTGTGGCGGGGTTTTTGCAGGATAAAAAAATCCGTGATATGGTCCAGGTGCTGATTCGTCCCAGCGACACTTTCATCGTCACCGAAGCGCCGACGCCTCGCGCCGCTTCGGTGGAAACGATTCGGGAAAAAATCGAGGGGATACCGGAACTCGGCCCGCAATGCCTGTATATCCAAAATCCGAAACAGGCCTGGAAAAAAGCGGAACAACTCGCCACCCGAAAGCATTTGATATGCGTGACCGGTTCGTTGTATTTGGTGGGATCAATTCGGCAGACGATATTATCCTCTAGGGCTTCCCGCTGAGAAACCGATACGATCGATCGCTTCCGGCGCACTTACCGGCGGAGGCGATCCATAATCGCCATGCGGGGTTTCTTTTTAGGCGTCGTGGGAGAGGCTTCCGAAAGCTCTTCCGCCGGTTCTTCAACCGGTTCTTCGGGCATGAGCGGAGGAGGCGTTCCGGGCTCGACAAGACGCCGAGATTCTTCGGCCTTTGTCAACGCCGTTTGTCCTTCCTGACTGGGGCCTGCTTCCATTTCACGCGAAGCGACCACGGCCGTCATCATATCCCGCTCGGTTGAGGCCAATTTCGACTGGCCTTGATATCCAATCGGGGGAATGCCGATCATGGCGAAGGCCATTTCCCAATGGCTGACTCGCCGCAGTTGCGTGCACTCTCCGTTTCGCAGGGATTCCTTGACCTGATTGTACGTTCCTTGCAGGCGCTGGCGGAATTTGGGGAAATCCTTTTCACACCGGCGTTCGAGAACGGATTGCACCGATTCCAGTTCCGCCAGGGAATATCCCAGATCCTGTTCGGTTATCAATCCCTGATTGAACATCTCCTCGGTAATCCGCACCCGTTCGAGCAGAATGATATCTTTCGACATAGCGAATTCGAGATTTCCACCCTGATCGGTGATTTCGTCCAATAGAATGCGAACGTGCCGCTCCACCTGCTCGAACTCCCTTTGCATCAGGATATGATTGTTTCCCAGCGGATCCTTGAGATGATCGATTAAAACCAGATCGTGCGCGGCCGCCATGATTAATTGCCGCATATTGTTTAAGTGGCTGGAGAACATTTCCGCGGACGTGAGTTTCCAGATCGGATAAGGACCTTCCTGTTTGATTTGTTTCCGGATAGTATCCATCCCTTTCAGAAACGATTCTATTCCCTCGCGGGGTTGCCAGAACGCGCCCTGGCCGGTCAGAACGCACGTGATATCCAAAACCGGATTGGCGGAACGAAGTGCATCTTCGATGTGATCCAATTTGGCCTTGAGACTCTGAAATGCCTTCAGATCGATTTCCCAGGGATATTGCGTTCCGGTCAATTCCTGAAAAGAGACTTTGCAAATGGCGGATTTCGCCAGTTGCGCGACCTGATCGTCCGATATAAGAACCGCGGGTTTATCGACCATGGAAACACCTACATGGATGATCTGCCAGAAGAAAACGAGCCGAACATTCCCCTTGGGAACCATTCATCATGGAAGGATCGATTTTCTTTTCCCCACCAATCGGATATCGCCAATACAATATATGATTCTATTCAAAACCTGTTTTAAACGAAATTCAAGATTCATTACATTCCTACAAGAAAAATAAGGGGGGAAAAAATGGAGAATCGCTAAAATCTCTTTCTCTTCTCTCTCTTCGCCGAGCGTTCATCCCACGCCATAATAGGCATTGGAGCCGAGCTTTGTTGTTTACACCGAAGGCGGTTCCAAAACCACTACGGCATCTCCGTGTGTTGACATGATATTTTTCCCGCGCAGGAAAACGGCGAACCAACCCGGCGGAGTCCGGGAATTCCTCTCCATCGCTTATCCGCTGGTTATCAGCAATGTATCCATCACCCTGATGCATTTCACCGACCGCCTTTTTTTATCCTGGTCGAGCCCGGAAGAGATCGCCGCCTGCATTCCCGCCGGAACCCTGACGTGGACATTGCTATCCATCTTCATCGGGATCAGCGAATACACCAATGTCTTTGTCGCCCAGTATTATGGAGCGAAAGACTATTCGTCGGTGGGTCGAGTAACGTGGCAAGGATCGTATATATCCTGGATCGGCGGGCTTGGATGCCTCGCGTTTCTTCCGCTGGGGATTCAGTTCTTCGATCGTATCGGCCACCCGGCGGATGTGGCGGCGTTCGAAAAGGAATACTTTTTGATCCTGTTTTCCGGCGGCACGTTCATCATCTGGAAAGAATCGCTCAGCAGTTTTTATTCGGGACGGGGGAAAACCAAGGTCGTCATGGTGGTCAATATTGTAGCCAATATACTGAACGCCATTCTCGATTATATTTTGATCTTCGGCTGGTGGGTGTTTCCCAAAATGGGAATCCGGGGGGCCGCTCTGGCGACTGTCCTATCGATTTTCTTATCCTGCCTGATGTTCCTGGTTCTCTTTCTATTGCCGTCCAATGCGCGAACGTATAAAACCCGCCGCCCGGGCATCGATTTTTCTCTGATCAAGCAGATGATCCGATATGGCGCTCCCTCGGGGATCCAGTTCTTTCTGGAAGTCAGTTCCTTTACCGTTTTCGTCTTCATCATCGGCCGATTGGGTAAGATGGAACTGGCGGCCAGCAACATCGCCATTTCAATCAGCAGCCTGGCCTGGCTGCCCATGATCGGAGCGGGAATGGCCACGGCGACTCTGGTAGGGCAGTATATTGGAAAAAACAATCGGGAGACCGCCGAAAAAAGCGCGTATTCGGCTTTGATTATCGTGGAGTTTTATATGCTGTTTTTTGCGTTGATCTATCTCTGTTTTCCCGCCCCTCTGGTATCGTTGTTTCTGGAAGGCTCCCATACCGATATTCCCATCGACGAAATTCAGCGATATGGAAAAACAATCCTGATTCTGGTGGCCGCCTACCAGATTGGAGACGCCATGAACATCACTTTTTCCGGCGCGTTACGGGGAGCGGGCGATACGGCATTCACGATGTGGACAAACGTCATATTGGCGTGGATGTTCTTTGTTCCGGGAACCTGGATAACCGTCTCTGTGTTGAAGTGGGGACTGATCGGCGCCTGGTGCTGGGCCACCGCTTACATTCTTCTGTTGGGTACGATCTATGGGCTTCGTTTCCGGTCCGGCGTCTGGAAAAGCATCCGTATCATCCCCCATGAGACGCTGGCGCAGGAAAGAATACACCCGTTTTAATGTTGGATATCTTCCCCGCAGAGAGAAAATACCGTAAGTTGGATGTTATATGCCTCATTTTATGAGCCAGCTAAACGAAACGCCATGCCGTATCAACCCGCATTCAACGATCTACTAACCGCCGCCTTACAGGACAGCCTGGACGGTTCCGTTCTATTTATTTTAACAGGCGGAATTTTATTGTGTTTCCCCCGGCGAATCACGCAATGGATCGTGCCCTCCATTCTTGCCATTCTTCTTACCGGTGTAATAGCGCTCCTTGGGTATCCGTTTACATCCGAATTCGGTTTAACCGGTTTCTTGATTTTTTGGATTCCCACCCTGATTCATTGCATGTTTTCTATCGCACAAACGATTCAATCCAATCAAAACCATCGAGGCCGACCACAACCGCCGCTCGCCTTTCAACTGTTTTTCCCGGGAATCCTCCTGCTGGGATTTACCATCCTGGCCGTTACTCTTCTCCGTTCCCGGTTATCCGGCGTTCCGATCGATTGGCCTTCCATTCACACTTCAGGGTTACTCTTCATCCTGTTTTATCTGATGGGAGAAATCGCTCCCTGGAAATGGTTTTCTCTGCGTTCTCCCCGAAAAACAGCAATCGTGTTGATCTACATCGCCGCCGGATTATTCCTCTTGCGGGGAAGCTTATGGTGTTATGGACTCTTTCATTCCGCACTCAAAGAACGTCCCGGCAGTTTTCGGCTGAAAGGCGTCACATACGGCGCTCAACTGGCCGACGGCTGGCGCTTCCCCCATCTGAACGCATTGATCGAACGGTATTGGTACTATCCGATTCATCCCGGTCACGCCGATCCATCCACCATCCAGGTGAAAAATACGGGTCTTTTAGAAGACGGCCTGCAAAAAGCCGAATCTCTTCGCCAGAGTCTGCTGACAGAAATACTCCCCCCTATTTCAAGAGCGCATTTAATCGCGGAGGCTATTGTGGAATTTCAGGCACAAGCCGAAACCAGCCTGGAAGGACAATATTCGCTCCGGAGTTTTTCATTGGATTCGGAAAGCCTGCTTGATTTTATGAAGGGTTACAAATCGGAAATCGATACGCGGGAAGCGTTTGGAAGCGCTTCTGGCCGTTGGTATGGTGAGAAGGAATCAGGTGCTATCGATCTATTCTGGCGGCCGATGGAATATAGGAATCCACCCAAGACGGTTTCTGGTGAGAATCCTCTTTCATTACGGGTGGTTCAGTATGGCTGGCTTGGCGATGGATTTGGATGGAACGCCATCGCCGTCATTCCCGATCTGACTGATTCATCTGAAGTTCGGGAAACGATACTAAGAATTGTCTATCGTGTCAAAAATCAGAATCCCCAGGAAATTATCGACGCGATACCCTATCTTGGCTTACTGATTGGATATGGCCAAATGATTTGGATATCGGAGGAAGAAATCATTTTTGAAGAAATCAAACCGAACATTCATAAAATTCCTGAACCGGCCAATTTGACGGGATTTAATTATTCCATTGAAAATAATATACTTATAAACATCGGTTCAGCATATCGATCTACATACTGCCGAAAACCCACCGAGCGCTCACCTTCCACGCCATTCGATGTAACTATTGAAGTATCCGCCACATCGATCACTCCTCAATAATGTCTATTTTGTCATGGAAGAGGCAGTGGATTGACATAATTGACACAAAAACGGGGTAAAAAAACATTACTACACCAAATGAACAAATATTAATTAATGAGACGCAAATAAATATGATATTGTAACATATTTATTTTCTAGAACTTATGCAAAAAACAATAAAAATGAGACCAGATTACTCAATTAATAAGGGACTGGCACGCTTTCTGCTTATTGTAAATAAGAACGTTGTGTTGACCATCTTAGTATCCTCATCATCATCTTAGTTTAACATCCAAGAATATCAGCAGAATTCGCATCTTTGAATTCCATCGGGTTTTCATCCAGTACGGCATCTTGTACGGCATCCAGGTTTTGATTCGTGGAGAAAGCGGCTCGGTATTGCAACTTGTGGTTCTCCCGGCACAACGTCCAAGAATGGGTAGGAGGAATTCATCGAGGACAAGTCTCTCATCTCCAGGCATCACCGTGTAAGACATCAGAATGAACAACTTGTAAGGCATCGCTGAGCGGGAGAGGGAGCACACTAGAAGCACGCAGGGAAGATTTGACACTTCTAGTCGTAGTAGAACAACCAGGGGATGTTGGTTTAAGGTTCAATATCGCGGTTTTTCCGAATCGCCGGGATGCGGTTAACATCGTTCACCGGGATCCGTGCAGACCGGTGAAATAGTCAGGCATCGTGGATATCGCCCGGCGGTATTCGTACCTTAGCGAAGCGTACAAGCAACATGTCACTCATCATTTCGCACGAACATCCATTTTCCCTGCAATTCCTCATACTCAAAAAAGGCTCTCGCTGCGAGAGCCTTTTTTATTAACAATTAGCCAGTTAACAATTAGCCAGTTTTCCAATATACAAAATCAACAATTGGCCTGCATTCCAATATAAAAAATCCAGAAAGGCATCCCAAGCGTTTGACAAAAACGGAAACTCATTCCATATTACATTCAATTCTCAACAACGGTTCAGTTACTCAAACCCATAGCGTCTCCTGGGAAAACACCTGGATTTCGGGAACCATCGATAACCGGAGAATGTTGTTTTTACAGACTATGGCTCAAAGGTCTTTCCCGTCCCACGTCGGATTATCATTTTTCAGCATGGATCTGCGTCCTTGAAAGTCTGCCAAGGCATTCCGATCGAAAAATCGGGGGTAGAAAAGCATGCCTTATCCAGCGGAAGATTGGGTTCAATTCGAAAAGCAACTGGAGTTCGTGAAGGTGACCGAGCAGGAATGCCATACCCTTCAAGAACTGGCTTCCCACATTCTTCCCCATTTACCCCAAATCATCGATGCTTTTTACCAACATCTGCAATCGTTCCCCGTCACGCAATCCTTTTTGATTGCGCCCGAGAGAGTCGAACAAATCAAACGCGCACAATACCAGTATTTCCGGCAAATGCTGGAAGGGAAATTCGACGAGCACTATTTCGAGGAACGGAAAAGCATCGGCGATTCCCATGTCCGAAATGGAATGCCGCCGAAGTGGTATATCGGCGCTTATGCGTTTTATTGCGAAACCCTGTTTCCCCTGATTCAAAACCTGCTCGTGGAAAATCCCGGCCAGGGGCTGGCCGCCCAGATCGCGCTGGTGAAAGCGTTTTTTCTGGATATTCAAATTGCCATCGAGTCGTATATCCGCAACTATGCCGACGAGCTAGTACAAACCCGGACTGCCCTGGAGAAAAAATTGTGGATGGAAGACCGTCTGCTTTCCTTCATCCTCAGCGAAGCGACGGATGCCATTGTGGGCTTGGACGAACAAGACCGGATCTGCACGTGGAGCCAGGGAGCGCAGCGCATCTTTGGTTATAAAACCACGGAAATTCTCGATAAATCCTTCGCCGACCTCACGCTTCAGGCCGATACCGTGCAAAAATTGAAGCAGGAAGCCCTGGAAAAAGGATATACAACGATCCAGGGAGAATACTGGCGAACGAAAGAGGGGGCCGCGATCGATGCCGACGCGACCCTGACCTATTTAATCGACCGCCACGGCAATCACACCGGTTCCACTCTTCTTCTCCAGGACCGCACCGAAGCGCGGATGCTGGCCGAGAAGGTCAAAAGTATGGAACAATTGACCGCCATGACTAAAATCACCGCCGGTGTGGCGCACGAAATCCGTACGCCTCTGGGAGTGATTGCCTTGACATCCGACCTTCTGAAAAACCGGTTACAGAAAATACTGTCCCGGGACGATATCCCGGTGGAGGAGGAAGACCGGGAGGACGTTTACGACATGATTTCCGACCTGCAGATGGAAGTCGACCGTTTGAATGAAATCGTGGATCATTATTTGGTCTTATCCCGCATCCGCCGCCCGCAAAAAAACCGGATTCAATTACGGCCTTTCCTGAAAACGGTTGCCGAGGAACTGGCCGCCAAAAAATCGAAGAAACAGATTCAGTGGGAACTGCAAACTCAAGACAATTTACTGGTGGAAATCGATACCGATCAGTTTCGGCGAGTCTTTCATAACCTGAACGACAACT
>CAZFOX010000071.1:0-11927 GCA_964520565.1 uncultured bacterium
GTTGATCCATAGTATGCTTTTTAACCCGACAATATTAAACGGTCAGACTACTAGTGCTTTCATCGAGATACACTGCTTGCGAATATCTGTGGATTGATTTATTCACCACATATCTTAAGATGGTAAGGATTAATTTTTGGAGATGCTAGCCAACGTGAAAACCGATCTTTCATTCATCGACCGCATTCGCGCCAACGGCGTTGTGGGATCGGGCGGGGCGGGATTCCCCACCTACGCCAAATTAAAAGCCGAAGTCCAGACGCTGATTATCAATGGAGCGGAATGCGAGCCTTTATTACACAAAGACAAGGAACTTCTGAAGCATTACGGCGATGAGTTCCTGGAGGGCATGGCGCGGATTCAGGCGCATCTCGGCGTCGATGAAGCCATCCTGGGCATCAAGGGGAAATACAGCGACGTCATTGAGTCGTTGACTCCTAAACTGCGCCCCGGTATGCGCATTCACCCACTGGGCGATTATTATCCTACCGGCGATGAATTCGTCCTGGTTTACGAGGTGACCGGTAAGGTGATCCCGCGCGGCGGGCTTCCCCTGCACGTGGGCTGCGTGGTTGTGAATGTGGAAACGGTACTCAACGTGGCTCGCGAACGCCCGGTCACTACCAAGTTCCTGACCGTGGCGGGTGCAGTCCATCACCCGATGACGGTCGAAGTTCCTCTCGGCGTGTCCTATCGATCCGTCATCGAAGCCACCGGCGGAGCCAGTGTGGAGCCGTACGCGGTACTGGTGGGCGGTGTGATGATGGGTCGCCTGGCGACCAACCTAGACGATCCTGTCACGAAAACCACCGGCGGCCTGCTGGTGTTTCCCATCGATCATCCCTTGATCGTGCGTTACCGTCAGACCGAAGCGCAGGTACGTATCATCGGAAAATCGTCCTGCGATCAGTGTTCGTTCTGTACAGAACTGTGTCCGCGCTATCTGTTGGGGCATCCTATCGAGCCGCACAAATCGATGCGGGGACTGGTCTTCAGTCACGATAAACTGCCGCAGGTGCTGGGGAGCTCGTTCTGTTGCGAATGCAATCTGTGCAGCCTGATTTCCTGCCCGGAAGACCTCGATCCCAAGAACGTTTGCGTCTATTACAAGCGCGAGATGCGCGAAGAGAAACTATCCTATCCTAAAGATATCCCCGACCGGCCTGTGCACGGTATGCGCGAGGGACGCCAGACGCCGATATCCCGGCTGATGACCAAATTGGGGCTTAAACAATTCACCAACAAAGGCCCGCTTACGGCAATCTCAATCCAGACCGATCGAGTCGTCCTACCACTTCGCCAGCACGTCGGCGTTCCCGCCCAGCCGGTGGTTTCGCCGGGCGCTCGGGTGAAGACCGGCGATGTTGTCGGCTCGGTGGATGAATCTCAATTGGGTGTGCCGATTCACGCCAGCATCGACGGTGTGGTACGCGAAGTGACCGAAAAACAGATTGTGATTGAACGAGTGTAAAACGGAGGAGTCTTACATGTCGCAAGCCATCGGAATGATCGAACTCTCCAGCATCGGAATCGGCCATGAAGTCGAAGACGCGATGTTAAAAGCTTCCTCCGTGCGGTTGTTGATTGCGCGCACCATCTGCTCCGGCAAGTTCGCAGTCGTGGTCGGCGGCGAGGTGGCGGATGTAAAAAGCAGTGTGGAAGCGGGGCTGAGCGTATGCCACGAAGCGGTCATCGACAGCATGGTGATCCCCAACGTGCACGAAAGCGTGTTTCCTGCTCTCACTCAATCGGTTCCGCTCTCGCCCGGCAGGATCGGCGCATTGGGCATTGTGGAAACCTTTACGGTCTCTTGCATCCTCGAAGCGGCAGACGCGGCGGCGAAAGCGGCGGACGTGACCCTGTTTCGCATCCATGTGGCGATGGCCATCGGAGGCAAAGGCTTCCTGCAAGTCACCGGCGATGTCTCCGCCGTTAAAGCGGCTATCGAAGCGGCCGCCCAGGTCGCCAAGCAACGCGGCGTCCTCGTCAGCCGGGTTGTCATCCCCGCCCCCCGTCCGGAACTGTTTTCGGAATATCTCTAAGAAGAGTGAATAGAGGCAATCGTTCCCGCACCATCCGCCGCCCGGGTGACGAAGACGACCGGATCGAGGTTTCGGGCACGATAGTACTTTTCTTTCAAGTAATTCACCAGATTTTCCGCTTTTGCCGGATCGGCAAGGGTGACGGTGCATCCACCGAACCCCGCGCCGGTGAGCCGCGAGCCATAAACCCCATCGAAACCGCGGCACATCTCGGTTAGTTCATCCAATTCGATACAGGATACTTCGTAATCGTCTCGCAGGCTGGAATGGCTTTGATTGAGCACTTCGCCGGCTTCGGCATTTTTCCCCTGCTGGAAGAAATCGATGGCCTTCTGTACCCGGTCGGTTTCCCCGATGACGTGGCGGGTGCGGCGCAGATGGATGTCATCCAGGTAACGGGGCAGATCGGGAAGCAGATCGACCGGGACGCCGCACAGGTTGGGATAATTACGTCCGGTTTTCTGATTGATGATGCGCAGCGATTCTTCGCATTGCGAACGCCGTTCGTTATAAGCGGAGGCCGAAAGGCCGCGCCGCACTCCGCAATGCGCCACCACCACCGCCGCATCCGGCATGGGACGCCAGGAACAGGCGGGCGTGGCGCAGTCGAGCAGCATGGCGTGACCGCTCTTGCAGCAGGCGCTGGCTGCCTGATCCATCAACCCGCAGTTGACGCCCACGAATTGGTTCTCCGCCCGCTGGCAGAGCCGCGCCAGATCGAGACGGGGCATGCTTTCTCCGCTCAGTTCCAACAGAAGACAGGCGGTCGCCACTTCGAAGGCCGCTGAACTGCTGAGCCCGGAACCCAGCGGGACGTCGCTGGTGATTAACGCGTCCATCCCGGGCACGGTCTTTCCCAGTTTCTGAAATTCGTGAATCACTCCTAAAGGGTAGTTGGCCCAGCCGGGAGTTTGTTTTCCCTGGACGGGAAGGCTGCCTTCATAAGGAACCTTCTCCTGCAGCGAACGCAAGCGGATCGTTCGATCCTCCCGTTTTTTCCCCGCCACCAGAAAATGCCGGTCGATGGCGATGGGCAACACGGGCCCGCCGTTATAATCGATGTGCTCGCCGATCAGGTTCACCCGTCCCGGCGCGCGCACGATCGCGCCGGGCGCGCTGCCGTATTGTTCCTGGAATAAGGCGGAAAGTTGTTTGGCGTCCATAAGAGATTACGAATTCCTTTCCGAGTTGTTGCGAAGCTTAAAGTGGATGGCTGGCAGGCCGCGCAATCGTTCCGCCGCTTGTTCCGCCGTAATATCGCGCTGAGGCTCGCCCGTCATTTCGTATCCCACCTGGAATTTCCGGATCGTGGCGGATCGGAGCAGGGGAGGGAAGAAATGCTGATGCCAGATCAAACCGGGATACTCCTCGCCGGTGGTGGGTTTTTGATGAATGCCCATCGAATAGGGGAACGAGACTTCGAACAGGTTGTCGTAACGCACCAGCAATTGTTTGAGTATATCCGCCCAGGCGTCGCGTTCGTCCTCATTCAATTCCAGGATCGATTGCATATCCCGATGGGGCAGGATCATCGTCTCGAAAGGCCAGAGCGCCCAATGAGGCGTCAACGCTGTGAAATGGGCGTTCTCGATCGCAATACGCTTTTTCTCGCTACGCTCCCAATCCAGATAATCCCGCAACATCGGCCGTCCCTGGATTTGATAGTAACTCTGCTGGCTGTTGAGTTCGCGGCTCTGGAAATTGGGAATACAGTAATTCGCCCATAATTGCCCGTGGGGATGGGGATTGCTGCAGCCCATCATTTCGCCCCGGTTTTCGAAGATAGTAACGCTCTGGATATCGTCGCGTTCGGCCAGTTCCCGATACTGTTCGCACCACACATCGATTACCAGCCGAATATCGGCGGCGTCCATCTCTGCCAGGGTCACGTTGTGATGGGGCGAAAAACAGATCACCCGGCAAACGCCGGTCTCCGGCTCTTCCCGCACCAGGCCGTGGCAACTCCGGTGGCCTCCCTCTCGCGGGGTATCGCACAGCAAAGCGGCGAAATCGTTATCGAAAACATAGGTGGAGGTATAGGCGGGATTTCGTTTGCCCCCGGCGCGGGTGTTTCCGGGACATAAATAACATTTCTCATCGTATGCGGGAAGGCTATCGGGCGGAACCTTCTCGATGCTTCCCGACCAGGGACGTTTGGCGCGGTGGGGTGAGACCAGCACCCACTCTTCCAAAAGAGGATTCCAGCGCCGATGGGGATGATCTTCCGGATTGAATGCGTTCATTTCATCGATGTCCGTTTATTGGATTAATCTTCGTACCCATTGGGATGAGCGGAATGCCACTTCCAGGCCGATTCGACAATATCCCCCAAGTCTGCGTGCTGTGGAGACCAACCCAACGCTTGCCGGGCCCGTTCGGCGGAAGCCGTTAGCCGAGCGGGATCGCCGGGACGCCGTTCCTGTTCGGCGGCGGGAATGGGATGGCCGGTGACGGCGCGCGCGGCGTCGATGACTTCGCGAACCGAAAATCCCAGGCCGTTGCCCAGGTTGCAGATGATGCTTTGTGTTCGTATATATTCCAGGGCAAGGATATGGGCGTCGGCCAGATCCGAGACGTGGATGTAATCGCGGATACAGGTTCCATCGGGAGTGTCGTAATCCGTTCCGTAGATAGCGATGCGGTCCCGCCGCCCCAGGGGAACCTGCAAAATCAGGGGGATCAGATGGGTTTCCGGATTGTGATCCTCGCCGTATTCACGAGTTGCTCCCGCCGCGTTGAAATAACGTAAAGCCGCATATCGGATGCCGTACGCTTCTTCATAACTCTTCAGCAGGTATTCGAAGGCCAGTTTGGAACGGCCGTAGGGATTGATTGGATCGGTGCGGCTGTCTTCCTGGATGGGGATTCGCTCGGGATTCCCATACACGGCGGCGGTGGAGGAAAAAACGATCCGGTTCACACCGCTATCGCGCATGGCGCGTAGAAGAACGTGTCCCCCTTCCACATTATTAGCGAAATATTTCTCCGGGTGCGACATCGATTCGCCGACCAGGCTGTAAGCCCCGAAATGCATCACGGCGCCAATGGAATACCGCGCGAAAAGCGAGCGAACCGTTTCCGGCGACCGGATATCGCCTTGTTCGAATACCGCGCCGGGATGGACGGCCTGCCGGTGTCCTTTCTCCAGGTTATCGACTACCACAACGGCGTATCCCCGGCCAAGCAGGGCGGCTACGTTGACGCTGCCGATATACCCGGCGCCGCCGATTACCAGAATGGTTTCTGGGCTTCCCAAAATAACGCTCCTTTCAGAGTGGAAAACCTTGGAGAATGGTTTCTAGACTGATCTCTCACGAAACGGTTGAATCGACAGATCATACTCATATTTTCCAAAACGATCACCCCCCGGGAGAGAAAACCAAGGAGCGCGGGCGTCCCCGCCCGCAGGCCGGTGGAGAGAATGACATTCGTGATTGGGTGGCTTGCTTGGAACCACGCCCACGATGGGATTTGGGAGAATCCCAAGCGTTTGTTGGAAATTAAGGGGAGGATGCAGTCAGCGATGCTCTTTATATAGCCGATTTTGGATGCCAAAGGCGTTTTTCCCGCCCTTAATATTCGTGAAATAGCCTTATCTAAACGACATTAAGGCAAGCGGGACATCTTCGTTACATTTGATTTATGAACGAAATTGTTTTTGGGATACTTCGTTTTGAGGCCGGTGCGTATCGATCGCTTCCCGGATGAATTTACGCAATTTGCCGCCGAGAAATTCGCATTCGTACAACCGTTCCGCGCGGTCGAAATCGTCCCCGATGTGGTAGAGAATATGGGTAACCAGCCCTATATCCCATTGGGGATAGGGATGTTCGATTCGTACGAACGGCATCCCCGCTTCGACATAACCCTCCTGCAAAACCCGCATATACCAGCCCGTTCGCCCGTTCTCTAAAACGATCTTCGGCAAATCTTCTATTTGCCAATGCCAGGCCAGTTTATGGCAGGGTTGCCGCGGTTCGGATGCTTGAACGATGACGTTGCCGATTTGAAAGATGTCGCCGATACAAACCGTTTTTTCGGTATAGCCGGATACCGTGAAATTCTCGCCAAATCCGCCGTATGCCCATCCAACGCCGGGCATTTCCCGATTCCAGGCTTCGTAATGCTCTGCCGGGTAGGTCAATACTGCCTTATCCGGCCCGCCGTGGTATTGGAGGTTGGCTTGCTTGTCGCCTTCCAGGTTCTCTCGTCCCAGCCAAACGCGGCCTTGTACGGGGCTTTTCGCAATGGCGCTGGTCCATGTTTTTTTCGAATCATCGTCCGTAAGACCATTGTCATAGGTTTGGATTCGGCCCGTTTGAATCGAAATGAGAATCCCGTTGGATTCAGTCATGATAGGTTTTCCTGGTTTATATGGATCGTTGGATACTGTATATCGTAATCCTAGCCAAAGATATTTGAAATTTGGGGTATCTGCAAATTCTTTCAAGGCTCCAAAAGTAGTCTAAGAGACAAACTCGCAGAAACGCCTTGAAAGAATCTATGATTATTCCATGAAATCGGGTTGATTTTTTAGCATGGGAGCTTGTCTGGCAGAGTGCAACGGTTCGGTGTAAAGTGCGGAAAAGTAGAGCCATATGAAACCAGAGTTGAATGAGGGTGACATCATGAACCGTTGGTTACGATTGTTTCCGTTTATTTTACTGTTTGGCTTCCAGGTTTCCTGGGCGGATGCCGTATTGCCTGTCGGCAACGCTCCTCAGCCGATTCCGTTCGTGCATTTTCCCTCGCCGTTGCATGCGTTTGTCTGGCGGAACTGGCCGGTGGTGGAGGTATCGCGCCTGGCAAGGGTTTTGGAAACCACGCCGGAAAACGTTCGCCAACTGGCCGAATCGATGGGGCTTCCCGAACAGAAACCTGTTTCCGAAAAGGACAAGGATCGCATCTACATCACCCTCCTTCGCCGTAACTGGCATCTCTTGCCTTACGACCAGCTGTTAACGCTACTGGATGTCAGCGCCGATCACTTAGCCCTCTCGCTGCGGGAAGACGATTTTCTTTTTTCCAAACTCGGTTCTCATAAACCGAATTGCGAACGGTTGGTCTATTCGCCTCCTCCAGAAAAAGACCGGGAACGATGCGCCGAAATCAAGCGGCTGGTGCAGGAGTATTTCGGAAACGAATTCGACCAACCTGAAGAGGAGCGATTCCACTTTGTCCGCGAACTGAGTCAGACCCGCGATACGGTTTCGTCCCGCGGGACGAAAGCCAGCCGCCGCTTCTCGCCCTGTTATATCTATTCGTATTGCGCCCTGTTCGGCGATCCCCTGATGAATCCCGAACTGGATCCCTATCCCGATGGATTGCTGCAGAAACTGGCTTCACTCGGCGTGGATGGAATCTGGATGCATACCGTGCTTCGCCAGTTGGCGCCCAGCGAACGATTCCCCGAGTTTGGAAAAGATTGCGAGATCCGGTTGAAAAATCTCAACGCTCTGGTTCAACGAGCCGGCCGCTTCGGGATTGGTATTTATCTGTATATGAACGAGCCGCGTGCCATGACGGACGATTTTTTTCAAAACCGCGAATCGATGCGCGGTGTTCGGGAAGGTGATTATTACGCGATGTGCACGTCTTCGCCCGAAGTGCGCGAATGGATTTCGGATTCGCTTTCGTATGTATTCCGCAATGTCCCAGACCTGGCGGGTGTGTTCACGATTTCCGGTTCGGAAAACTTGACCCATTGCGCCTCGCACTACAGACAGGCCGATTGTCCGCGATGCGGCCAGAGAAATCCCGCCGAGATCGTCGACGAAGCGAATACCGCCGTGGAAAAAGGCGTTCACCGTGTCAATCCGGACGCCAAGGTACTGGTGTGGGATTGGGGATGGAACGACGCCTGGGCGTTGGATATCATTTCGCGGCTTCCTCCCTCCGTCTATCTCATGTCGGTCAGCGAATGGTCGAAACCGATCGAACGCGGCGGGGTGAAGACGGAAGTGGGAGAATACTCCATCTCCGTCGTTGGCCCCGGCCCGCGAGCCACCCGGCATTGGGAAGCGGCCAAGAAAGCCGGTTTGAAGACCGCCGCCAAATTACAGATCAATAACACCTGGGAACTCTCTGCCGTTCCCTACCTGCCCGTGCTGGATCTGATCGCCGAGCATTGCGAAAATCTGCTATCGCGGGATGTGGACGGTTTGATGCTCAGTTGGTCGCTGGGCGGTTATCCCTCGCCCAACCTGGAACTGGTCGACGCATTCCGCCAGACGCCGCCTCCCACCCGGGAAGAGGCTCTGGATCGAGTGGCGCGATCCTGGTTCGGCGCGGAAGGCGCTTCACTCGCCCGCCAGGCCTGGACGGCTTTCAGCCGCGCTTTCCAGGAATTTCCCTATCACGGCAGCGTTCTCTATCTGGCTCCCATGCAATACGGCCCTTCCAATCTGCTTTTCCCCAAACCGACCGGCTACGCGGCCACGATGGTGGGATTCCCGTACGACGATGTGAACGGCTGGCGCGGCCCCTATCCGGTGGATGTCTTCGCCCGTCAATTCGCCCGGGTGGCGGAGGGCTGGAAACCCGGATTGGATGTTTTACGAAAAGCGGTAGAGAAGACGGCTCCCGAAAAGCGGAAAGACGCGGAGGCGCAATACCGCTTCGCCGAGGCCGCGCAATTGCATTTCGCCACGGTATCCAATCAGACACGGTTTTGCATGCTGCGCCAGAAACTTCTCGATCCATCCGCTTCGTTATCCGATGACGCCCGCCGGGATGCGTTGCGTGAAATGAAAGAGATTCTCCAGAACGAAATCGAGATCGCCCGGCGGTTATTTACTCTATCGAGGCAGGATTCCCGCATTGGTTTCGAAGCCTCCAATCACTATTACTATCTGCCCGTCGATCTTATGGAAAAGGCGATCGACTGCCGGTATATTCTCGACCGTATCGAAACCCTCTATTCCAAGATGGGCGATCAAGGATAAGAAAAACCGATGCGCATTCAGAATCCCGCTCGTCTTCCTCTTCCCGAAAGTTTGTTCGGTGGGGGTCTTGTGTTGCCTTTCCAGGAGCATGTGCCGGTCGTCGGAGAAGACGTATTCGTCGCTCCTACGGCTTCGGTCATTGGCCAGGTCTGGTTGGGAGACCGCGTCAGCGTCTGGTTTGGTGCAGTATTACGCGGCGATATCGCACCCGTGGAAGTCGGAGAAGGCAGCAACATTCAAGACTTGTCGGTTCTCCACGTCGGAACCGGCGAACCCTGCCGGGTGGGGCGATGGGCGGTTGTCGGCCATCGCGTTATATTACATGGATGTACGGTCGAAGACGGTTGCCTGATTGGAATGGGCGCGATTGTATTGAATCGGGCGGTCATCGGCGAGGGATCGGTTGTCAGCGCGGGAGCGCTGGTTACCGAGGGAACCATTATCCCTCCTCAAAGCCTGGTGCTGGGCATGCCGGGGAAAGTAATCCGGGAATTAACCCCGGAAGAACGCGAAAAACACGGGGGGTACGCTCAAAAATATGTTAATGTGGCGTGCCAATACAAACCGGTATTCGATTCGTCTGAATGAGAAACACAAGAAAATGATAAAATCGAACGAATATTTGTCCTATTCTTCCAGAGCCGCGCGTTAAAGAAGCGAAGTAATAGAACGATGTCAAGAACGGATCGAATCGACGTTCCGATGGTTCAAGTACTTACGGTTCGTACCGCAATACCCCGCTCGTCGCCGATGACGCGCGAGGAGGAATTTTTGCTGATTCGGGAGGCTTGCAGCGATTCCAAGGCGTTCGCGCCTTTGTACGAAAAGTATTACGATCGCGTCTATCTCTATCTGCTTCGGCGTTGCGCCAATCAGTCTCTCGCCGAAGATTTAACGGCGGAAACGTTCTTCCGGGCTTTGCGAAAACTCGCCAGTTATAAACCGCAGAACGTCCCGTTCCTGGCATGGCTGTTCCGCATCGCGCACAATCAACTGATGTCGCATTACCGCAAGGAAAAAGTCCGGTATTTATTTCGTATCCGGAAAGAAAACGAATCGCCGATGCTCCGCGATCCGCGGGTTCACCTTCTGCATCGATCCGATCTTGATGCGGCCGGTTGCCAAATCGCCCGGCTGATCCAAAAATTGAAACCCAAGGATCAATTGTTGATCACGCTGCGGTATTTCGAGGAACTCAGCGTTCAGGAAGCGGCCCATGCGGCCGGAATGAATCCCGGGGCGGCGCGCACCCGAATCAACCGCGCCATGAAGAAATTGCGTCACATCGTAGAAACCGAATCGCCGGAATTACTGGACGTTATTGCGGGAGGTGAATCGTGAATCCGAACGACGATTTTACGCCGCTCGTAACATTGCTGCGCCGCGCCCGCTTGCAGGCGCCGATCGATCGGGATCATAAAGACCGGTTGCGCCGGCAATTGTTCGACGCTTCCCAACCCGTTCCCGCCGTCTGGCGCCGTCTGATGGCGGCGGCTTCGTTCGTCCTCGTTTTGTTCGCGGCGGTTTATTACGCCTTACAACCGGTCAAACCGATTGTCGGCGTGGCCCTCTGGCATTTCAACACCACCCAACCCGCCAACATCCGCATGGGCGAATGGGTGGAGACCGGCCGGGATTCTTTGGTGGTGATTCTATTCGATCAATCGAAATTGCATTTGGAGCCGTTTTCGGAATTTTGCATCGCCTCGTCGACCAGCGACCGCACTTCGGAAAACGCCGTGATCGTTCTCAAGCGCGGCGTGCTCGACGCCAGCGTACCCAAACAATTGGCTCATGCCCTGATCGTTCGCACTCCGGACGCCAACGTGCGGGTTACCGGTACGAAATTCCGGGTGGAAGTAAAAATGAATGAAACGCCGGAGAATGGATCCGATCGGAAATAATCTGTTTTCATTGCCTTATCGGCAGCTCGTCAGTTCGAATCCGTATTCTTTCCAAACATCGGTTTGAGGATCACGGTCATGAGACGCGATTTCGTCATCGGCGCGCTTTTTTTTCTGATTTTTCTTACCCTGATGATCGCCGTCACATTTTGGAGTGGCCATCGCGGCGGATCGTCGAAGACGACGGTTTCCGTCGAAGAAGGAACGGTCGAAGTAACCAATGCCTTTGATCCCGCCGACCGGCAGGTGTTACGCGCCGGTCAACAGATATCTTCCAGCCAGGGCAAATTGTATGGAATCGAAGCCGTCCCGACTCCCGATCGCTCGCGAATTTCCGGCACGATCTCGATGGCTTCGCAGGATTCGTTGCTGGTACAGACGGTGGCACCCCATCCTTCATCTCTCGAAAGAACGCCCACACCCGCTCCTCTTCAGGAAAATCCCTACTGGATCGCAGGATATGTAAAATCCGAGAAGGGTTTGCCCCTCCCCGGTACGAAGATACTTCTCCACGATCTGAATCGTGATGACGAGGGACAGTGGTTCGGCGATGAAGGGGATGAAAAATCGGCCGGTAGAGCTATTACCGACGAACGGGGATACTATACGATTCAAGTGGACGGCCCCCATTCCTTTCAGATTTCTTCCATTCCCGACGGCGATTACCTGACATTGCGGGACCATATTGTCCTAACGGAAGAACAAAAATCGCAGGTTCGTCATTTCGTTCATCCCGAAGCTCCTTATTCTATTCAGGGGGTCGTCCTCGACGCCGAAAGCGGGAAACCCATCGAAAACGCCGATGTGGGAATTTTTTCTCAAAATTCAAAGGAATCGATGGTGTGCGCCGAATTGGTGAAATCTGGCGCGGATGGAACTTTTTCGGTCCGCCGGTTGGTGGCCGGGATATACCGCCTGGAGGCGATGGCCGAAGGATACATTCGTTTCGATCCCCATGAAAAAGAAAATAATGATTTTTTAAAGCTGAATGTATCCGCGGCTTCGCAAGGCAAGGAATACGTTGTCAAATTAAAGCC
>CAZFOX010000072.1:0-11781 GCA_964520565.1 uncultured bacterium
AATTCCAAAAATTGGATGATCGTACGGCGATACTCTACCAACCCCCCACTCCTTTCTGGAAAGTAGAAAGCACGTCGATCTTTCGTTTAGTCGATCCATTTTACATTGATGTCACTTTCTGTTGCACACCTCAGGAACAAATATTCGAGGGGGGAGCGCTGGGAGTCTTTTGGGCAAGTTATATCAACTCCCCCTTGGATAAGAGCATCTATTTCCGCCGGAAAGAGGGAGACCGTCTGTACTGGCAACAATTCTGCACCCAATACCATAACCACGACAGTACTATTCCTTATGTGGATGATTCATTTGTATGGACGTTCTCACCAACTGCCCCTATTCATCTTTTCACGCAAATCTCACCGATCCGTTATGCAGAACCATTTTACTACGGACGTTTCAAAAATATGGTATACATCGTAATTTTCAAATCGCCCCTCGGGGTTCGCTTTTCACACTCTCCATCTGGCGGTGGATTGAACGACCTATCTGGCGACACCTGCCCCGCATGGGATTTTCAATGGATTATTCCAGCTGCGGAAAAAGGAAGAGAGTATTGTTTCAAATATCGGATCGTCTATAAAAAATGGGAGAATCGAGACAGTATCCTTCAGGAAGTCAAAAATTATCTAAATCATTGATAATCAGATAATTTCAATTCGTTTTCTCGACTGGATCCAAAGGAGTTTGTTCTTTTTCTGTGGATTTACTCGATACAAAACGCTGTCCGGTAAAAGCTTTTTTACGAATCATCTGCAAAAGAAACTCATGGTGATGATTGGGACGCCGTAATACTTTCTTGGTGAATTTATCATATTCTCCTTCTTTGCGAAGCACTTTCGATGGGAATGAATAACCCTGTTTTCGCATATTGGTGCGAATAAAACTGGCTTCTTCATGACTTAATTCCAGTCTTTGAAGGATGTTTTCGAATTCCTCCCAATCGAGAGAAACTTTACGAGTACTTATAAATGCTTTCAAAAGAAAAGATACGATAATTGCAGCCAAAATAGCGCCGAAGATAACAAAAGCGGGAATTAACAACCATTCAAATCCCGTTGTGGTCTCAATCCCAATCAAACCATTCTCTTCAATATCGGCATAAAGATGGTATCCATTCATCGTTTCTTCATCCTTTCCATGGGGAAGAAGATAAGATTTACAAACCAATTAAAAAACTATGAATAAAATAGGTTTTTTACTCATCCATAAAAAGAAATTGGACTTATCGCATTTTCATTATATCACTTTATGAAGAATAAAAAAGAAAAAAGATCGAATCAATTCGCCTTTTTTATTGAACCTTTTTTGAGTTACTGTACTCATGGCTCGAATTTTTTAGGGACTGGAGGTTTCATTTTAAACACTGGATCATTAGTTGCCTTTTGTTCCTGTATGATCGAATTGATATGAGGGAAGACATAATTCATAGAGTGCAGGTATTTAGGATCGGCTTCAGCGATCCGGATTTTATATTTTCCCGTGATCTGATATTTCTCCACTTTTATCGTATTCCAAAAACATGGCCCTAATTGTTTTTCCATATCACCCATTTTATGTGATAAGTATTTCTTTTTTGTATACTTACATTGTTTCCTCTTAGCGGTATTGCTATTCTTTCCAAACCTATGATTGTCATTGTAGTTTACCCAACGTAGAGTATCCATCTTGCTAGTAAGAGATTGGGATAATGTATCCGATGCAAAAACAATGGTACCCATCATTGCTACGATCATTAATACGATCCACAATATATGAAACATTTTAATTCCTCCACTTTTTTACTATTATGAAAAGTACCTACTATGAAAACGATCCGACCAAGGAAATGTATTTCAATGAATCCTTCGAATTTAATTCATGGCTCCCATATAATGAGCCATTTTGGCGCACATTCATTACCATTAAATGAAATTATGAAAAAAAATCATTACATAAGTCATTTACAATCAATAAATTATGAAACGATCAAAATTTTTCATTATTTTATTCATTTTTGTATGACCTTTGCTGGATGCAAACAGAAGACAAAAAATCGGTCGAGGATATAGAACAATGGATATGAATCGCTTTACACAAAAATCACAGGAAGCTCTTTCGGATGCGCAGAGCCTTGCAATTTCTCACAATCATGTGGAAGTAGATATCGAGCATCTGATCCTTGCTCTTCTTGAACAACAAGAAGGCTTAATTCCTCGCCTTCTTACAAAAATGGATATCCCAATCGATCCTCTACGGACAAAAATCAAAGATGAGTTGAAACTTCGTCCCCGGATGAGTGGATCGGGTTTCGAGGCAGGGAAGGTTTATATCACCAATCGGCTCAACCAAATTCTGATCAACGCTGAAAACGAAAGCAAACGACTAAAAGATGAATACATCAGCGTTGAACATTTGTTTCTTTCTATCCTGGCGAATAAACCATCTTCTACAGGAGCCAAAATACTTCAGCAGACAGGTGTTACACGAGATTCATTCTTACAGGCGCTAACCCAGGTGCGTGGCAATCAACGAATCACTAGCGCTACCCCCGAAAACACCTATGACGCGCTGGAGCGTTATGGGCAAGAACTGGTGGCCGCTGCCGCAAAAGGAAAACTCGATCCCGTAATCGGCCGGGATGGAGAAATCCGGCGGGTGATTCGCATCCTTTCCCGCAAGACCAAAAATAACCCGGTTCTTATAGGCGAACCGGGTGTTGGTAAAACGGCTATTGTGGAAGGCCTGGCTCACCGGATCGTACGCGGCGATGTGCCGGAAGGCCTTAAAAATAAGCGCATTTTCGCTCTAGACATGGGAGCATTGGTGGCTGGCGCAAAATATCGAGGAGAATTTGAGGAACGGCTAAAAGCGGTTTTGAATGAAATCAAGAAAAGCAATGGTCAGATTCTCTTGTTTATCGATGAATTGCATAACATCGTCGGGGCGGGCCGCGCGGAAGGGTCTATGGATGCCGGCAATATGTTGAAACCCATGCTGGCTCGAGGAGAATTACATTGCATCGGTGCGACAACACTGGATGAATATCGCAAATATATAGAAAAAGACGCCGCATTGGAACGCCGTTTTCAACCCGTTCTGGTGGAACAACCGACGGTGGAAGATACGATCTCTATCCTTCGTGGTCTGCGGGAACGATTTGAAGTCCATCACGGAGTTACGATTCAGGATAACTCACTGGTGGCCGCTGCCATGCTTTCCAACCGTTATATATCCGACCGGTTTTTGCCCGATAAGGCCATCGATCTGATCGACGAAGCCTGCGCAATGATCCGAACGGAAATCGATTCTATGCCCGCTGAGCTGGATGAAATCACCCGCCGTATCATGCAACTGGAGATCGAAGAGCAGGCTCTCAGCAAGGAAAAAGATACAGCAAGCAAAGAACGTCTCAAAATCCTTCGCAAGGAACTGGCCGACTTGAAATCCAAATCCGACAGCATGAAAGCTCAATGGGAATCGGAAAAAAGCAGTATCCGGAAAATCCGTCAATTACGGGAAGAACTCGAATCCATGCGTCATGAGATCGAGCGAGCCGAACGCGATTACGATCTCGCCAAAGCGGCAGAACTCAAGCATGGAAAATTTCCGCAACTCCTCAACCAACTCAAGCAGGAAGAAGCAGCCATGGAGCGTAAAAAAGAGGAGAGTTGCTTTCTTCGCGAGGAGGTTACTCAAGAAGAGATTGCCGAGATTGTTTCCCGGTGGACAGGAATACCCATCACCCGCCTAATGGAAGGCGAAAGGGAGAAGTTACTGCGCCTGGACGAAATTCTACATCAACGAGTTATCGGCCAAGATGAAGCCGTTCATGCCGTGGCGGATGCCGTAATTCGTGCTCGCTCTGGAATCAAAGATCCAAAGCGCCCTATTGGTTCGTTCATTTTCCTAGGTCCTACAGGTGTTGGCAAAACAGAATTAGCCAAAACCCTGGCTCATGCCCTGTTTGATTCGGAAGAGAACATGGTTCGCATCGATATGTCGGAGTATATGGAAAAACATGCCGTATCCCGCCTGATTGGCGCTCCTCCGGGATACGTTGGGTATGAAGAGGGAGGGCAATTGACCGAATCCGTCCGGCGTAAACCCTATTGTGTAATCTTATTTGACGAATTCGAAAAAGCCCATCACGATGTATTTAACATCCTGTTGCAAATCCTCGATGATGGGCGTTTAACCGATTCCCAAGGGCGTACCGTCGATTTCAAAAACACAGTTGTTATCCTTACATCAAACGTGGGTTCTCAATACTTAATCGAAGGAATCGATCACGCAGGCGAGGTAAAGCCTGAAGTGCGAGAACAAGTTATCCGTGAACTGCGTGCTCATTGCCGTCCCGAATTTCTGAACCGGGTTGACGATATCGTTCTCTTCAAGACCCTGCGCCTAGAAGAAATTGAAAAAATAGTCGATCTACTCCTTGAAGAATTACGAAATCGCCTTAAAGATCGTCAGTTGAAGTTGGAAGTCACTCCTGCAGCCAAGGAATACCTAGCAATCAATGGATATGACATGGTATTTGGCGCTCGGCCTCTTCGCCGTTTAATTCAACGCGAATTGGAAACACGCATCGGCCGCGCGCTTTTATCCGGTGAAGTATTGGATCGAGCGATTATTACAGTGGATTTGAAAAACGATGATTTAACTGTAACGTATGTCAATCCAATCCATGAACTGGAAATGGCAGATATTCTGCCATCATAAGGATCTAGAAAACCGGTTTCATCATTACTCCTGGATCGAATAGCGCTAAATCATTATTAAGTGATCCATAGAATGGGAAGTTTTATCAAAATATGTTGCTAGGAGACTGGATATGATATCTCCCTCAATAGGGATCATTATGGCGGGAGGTTCAGGAGAGCGGTTTTGGCCGGTCAGCCGGGAAAAAAAACCCAAGCAGCTTCTAAAACTGACTCATTCAGACTTAAGCCTTCTGGAGGAATCTATCGAACGTTTGCTCCCTATTATCCCTGCGGAACGATTATTTGTTTGCACCAATCAGAAACTGCAAGAACCTATCCGCGCATCCATGACGCGAATCCCTCCGGAAAACATCCTCGCAGAACCGGCTCGGCGCAATACAACCGGTTGTTTATCGTTTGCCACGGCTCACCTTCTCGCCCGTTTTGGAAAAGAAGCCGAGGAATCGATTATGGCGATTACCACGGCCGACCATCGTATCGGCGATGACGACGCCTTCCGGAATACGATCCAAGCCGCTATTTGGTATGCCAGGGAGCACGACGCGCTGATGGTTGTTGGCCTTCTCCCCAACCGTCCCGAAACCGGTTACGGATACATCGAAGTACCCACCACAAACCATGCCGCCGCCGCTTATAAAGGCATCGAGATTTACCCCACATCCCGATTCCGTGAAAAACCCTCTCTGGCAGAGGCAATGGATTATATTTCCCAAGGACGTTTTTATTGGAACAGCGGCATGTTTTTCTGGCGTACATCGACTTTTTTGAATGCACTGGAAAAACATACGCCCGAGATTCGAAAAAACATCAATGCCATGCGCGATGCAATACGAACCGGATTCAATCCCGATTCCGCGGTGGCATCCCTATTTGAAAAACTCCCCAATCTTTCGATCGACTATGTTTTGATGGAAAAAGCCGACAATGTTTATATGGCGCACGGCGAATTTCCCTGGGACGATGTCGGACTTTGGGATTCTCTCTCGCGGTTCCATAAAAAAGACGAACATTCCAATATTACGATTGGCGATCCAATCCTGATCGATTGTAAGGAAGTAACCGCTTATAACGAATCCGGCGCTTCCCGAATGGCTGTTGGTATCATCGGCATGGAAAATGTCATCGTCGTAACTACAGAAGACGGGGTTCTTGTTTGTCCCAAAGACCGCGCTCAGGATGTCCGCAAGATTGTGGAAAAACTCAAAGAGCGAAACGCTTCGCAAATCTAAATTCTTAAATATAATCTCTCTTGATTATGGATTGATACGATCCCTTCAGAGGAGAATGTGAATGCCCGATCATAATTCCCTTTCCTGTTTTAAAGCCTACGATATTCGCGGAAAAGTTCCTTCGGAACTTAATACCGCTCTCGCCTATAAAATCGGTTTATCTATCGTGGAGTTCCTGAATGCCAAAACTATCGTCGTAGGGCGTGATATTCGAGCGACAGGACCATCCCTGCGCGATGCATTGATCAAGGGGATTCAGGAAGCAGGAGCGAATGTGATCGATATCGGTCTGTGTGGAACCGAAATGATTTATTTCGCCACATCCCACTTTCAAGCCGACGGCGGGATCATGATTACGGCTAGTCACAATCCACCGGAATACAATGGGATGAAGTTCGTCCGCGAACAATCCAAACCCATCAGTGAAGACACCGGATTGCAAGATATCCGGCAGATGTGTTTGCGCGGGGAATTTAAAAAATCGAACCATCCGGGTGAGTTACGGCAGGCAAATGTCGAGTCTGACTATGTCAAACATATTCTCGATCGTATCGATATCTCTTCCCTGAAACCGTTGAAAGTAATTGTCAATTCAGGAAACGGTTGCGCCGGTCCTATTCTGGATCTGTTCGAACCGCATTTACCTTTCCAATTCATTAAAGTGCACCATACACCGGACGAAAGATTTCCCAATGGTGTCCCCAATCCACTCATACCAGAGAACCGTGCAGCGACCGCCGAGCCGGTTCGATCCCATCAAGCCGACCTGGGAATTGCCTGGGATGGAGATTTCGACCGTTGTTTCTTCTTTGATGAAAAAGGCGATTTCATTGAAGGATATTACATAGTCGGTTTTCTGGCGCAGGCGTTACTGCAACACAATCCCGGCGGAAAAATCGTCTACGATCCACGCCTTACCTGGAACACCATTGAGATCGTGGAACAATGCGGCGGACAACCTGTCCAATGCAAATCGGGTCATGCATTCATCAAGGAATGTATGCGGAATATCGATGCCATTTATGGCGGTGAAATGTCGGCCCATCATTTCTTCAAGGATTTCTTCTTCTGCGATAGTGGAATGCTTCCCTGGCTGCTGGTTGTGGAAATCATGTGCCGAACCGGCAAACCACTCTCCGAATTGGTACGCGAACGAATCGCCAAGTTTCCTTGCAGCGGAGAAATCAACCGGCGTGTCGCCGATCCAGATGCCTCAATCGCACAAATACACGATCATTATCAGAATCAAAACCCTCGAATCGATCTCACCGATGGCATTGGTATGGATTTTGGCGAGTGGCGATTCAATTTACGAAAATCCAATACCGAACCCATTATTCGCCTGAATGTAGAAAGTCGCGGCAATCAAACATTACTGAAAGAAAAGACTGAAGAGATTCTCTCTCTGATTGATAAAACATAAGATCATCGACCATTCCTGGCGATATTCAGAGAAGATCGTAATTGCCGAACATCCGTTCCCTGGCAGAAAATCGTTTCTGGATTCATGTAATAGACAATTGTTTTATTTCCACGATGCTTATTCTTGAAGATTTGAAATTCAGGTCTTCGTTAATTCCTTCAAGGCTCCAGAAGCATTTTAAGAGATAAACTCACAGAATCGCTTTGATAGAATCTAGAAAAAACATCAAAAACAATTACAATCAACAACTTGACGCGTTCGATCCTACTAGTATGGGATTGATCAAATCGAGTGAACTCGCATTCATAATACCAGATTATTCATTGACATATTCGTAAATATTTAACTTCATTTTGAATTGGATCAATAAAATGGACTATCGAAGTACCCTCAATCTTCCATCGACCAATTTTCCCATGCGAGCCAATTTGGCGCAACGTGAACCGGAAATACTCAAGCGTTGGGACGAACTTCAAATTTATCATAAAGTACGCGAATCGCGTAAAGATAAAGAGACTTTCTTTCTCCATGATGGCCCCCCCTATGCGAACGGCGATATTCACATGGGAACCGGCCTGAATAAGATACTCAAAGATTTGGTTATCAAATCCAAATTACTTTTGGGGATTAACATCCATTACCGTCCCGGTTGGGATTGCCACGGTTTGCCGATCGAACTCAATGTCGTTCAGGCACTGACCGAAGAAGAGACGAAAACGCTTCACCCCAATCAGATCCGCCATCGTTGTAAGAATTACGCCTTGAAGTTCATGGATAAACAACGAAAAAGTTTTAAGCGGCTGGGCGTGATCGGAGAATGGGAACGTCCTTATCTGACCCTGAATCCCGAATACGAAGCCGAAGAACTCCGCCAGTTTGCCAATCTAGTGCGAGAGGGATTTGTCTATCAGGGACTCAAGCCGGTCTATTGGTGCCCTATTTTCAAAACCGCCCTGGCGGAAGCCGAAGTGGAGTATGAAGAACACACATCGCCCGCCATCTACGTTCGCTTTCCCCTGACACAGAAATCTTCCGTCCAATTGCGGGGACACGTGGGTGGATTGGACGATAAACCGATCCATGCCGTCATCTGGACAACCACACCCTGGACGCTTCCCGCCAATCGCGCCGTATGTCTTCACCCGAATTTCATTTATGGCCTGATTCCCCTGGAGAACGAATACATTTTGATCGCCAAGGAACTGGCCGACCGATTTTTACAAGAGACCAGCTTAAGCCGAACTTCGGAATTGATCGGTAGTATCACGGGATCGGAACTATGCAGTCTTCAAATTGAGATGATCCCTCCTTTCTCGGAAAAACCGGTTCCCTTGATCTACGGAACGCATGTTACGCTCGAACAAGGAACCGGAGCAGTACACACCGCGCCGGGACACGGTCATGAAGACTATCTTGTTGGAATGAACTTTAATCTGGAGGTTTTTTCTCCCGTAGATGAAAGCGGCCGTTTCACAGAGCAGTCTCCCGTTTGTGTCGGACAGTTCGTTGAAGACGCCAATAAATCCATCCTGGAAAACTTGTATTCACGAAACCTTCTCGTTCATCAGGATCGCCTGGTACATTCTTACCCCCATTGTTGGCGAAGCAAGAAACCCATTATTTTCCGCGCCACCCGGCAATGGTTCATCTCTCTGGAACGGAAAAATCTTCGGGATCGATTACTGGAGGCGATCGACGCTGTCAATTGGGTGCCGAATTGGGGACGTCAGCGAATTCGGGGCATGGTGGATAACCGCCAGGAATGGTGTATTTCCCGCCAGCGCGTTTGGGGAGTACCCATTCCCGCTTTCTATATCGATGGATCCGATCAAGGCATCCTGGACGCCGATTTTATTGTGGAACTATCGAAATACGTAGAAAAAGAAGGAACCGATCTATGGTTTCGCGCTATCGACAATCCCGAAATCCTATCGGGAATATCACGCCTATCCGAGCTACTCCCCGAGGGAAAAAGTAGCAAAGACATCCGGCTGGAACCGGACATTCTCGACGTCTGGTTTGATTCGGGAGTCAGCCATCATTCCGTCATGGCGCATGACGAAAAGAAATATCCGGTCGACATGTATCTGGAAGGCAGCGATCAACACCGGGGCTGGTTTCAATCCGCCCTGGTTACCGCAACGGGCGCCGGGTACGAACCACCCTATAAAACAGTACTCACGCATGGTTTCACTGTCGATGAGAAAGGCCGTAAACTTTCAAAGAGTCTGGGAAATTATGTCGGAATCGACGAATTATTGAAAGAATCCGGCGCGGATGTCATACGGCTTTGGGTGGCAGCGGAAGATTTTCGCGGCGACATGTCGTTTTCCAAAGAAATCCTGAACCGAATAACCGAATCGTACCGACGAATCCGCAATACAGCCCGTTTTCTTTTAAGTAATATCAATGACTTCGATTTTTCCCAGTCAATTCCAGAAGAAAAGCGGCTCGAGTTGGATCGCTGGATTCTGGCTCGTTGGCGTGAATGTAAAAGCCGAATCATCAAATCGTACGAACGATTTGATTTTCACCGAATCTTTTACGATTTGAACAATTTTTGCAGTGTCGATCTAAGCGCTCTGTATCTGGATATTATTAAAGATCGCCTGTATGTATCCGGCAAGAACAGCCTCGAACGAAAATCCGGCCAGTCGGTCATCGCCGAAATCGCCGTTGAACTGACCGCTTGCACGGCGCCGATTCTTTCCTTCACCTGCGAGGAAATATGGCAGCATCTCTTCCAACTTTCTCTCGTGAAAGAGGAATCCGTATTTCTATATACTCTCGACAAAACGATTCCCGAAACCGATTCGGAATTCATGTCCCGATGGGATCGGATATTTCTGTTGCGCGCAGAAGCGATCAAAGCCATCGAACAAGCCCGGAAAGCATCGGTTATAGGCCATTCTCTGGACAGTTGCGTGTATATCGATACCGGTAATGCCGATTGGAAATCGCTACTGCAATCGGCAACGCAAACACAACTCGGTGACGACTTAGCCAGCATTCTGATTGTCTCCGACGTTCAAATCGGCCCGTTGCCTGAAGGTTTGGAGGCTTTCGAAAGTACCGTCTTATCCGATATCCGGTTTGCGGTCGCCAAAGCGAATGGTGAAAAATGCCCCCGTTGCTGGAAGTATCAACCGCAAGTCGGCCAGAATGGGCACGAGATTTGTCCCCGTTGCCAAAAGGTTGTGGAGTCCTAATCGCGCCCGGTTCACGAAGATGAAATAAAAGTATGGCTGCAGGCTCTTGGTTGTGAATCCATGACGAAGATTGAAAGTACCTCATCCGCTCCTCGTCCAACGACTCGCCGCGATCTATACTGGATCGCTGGGATTGGAACTACGGTTTTTATCCTCGATCTTATAACCAAAATTTGGGCCGTGAACCGGCTTCAGCATCAAACACCCATCGATATCATTCCCGGCGTTTTTCGTTTCGCCTATGGGGAAAACACCGGTATTGCATTTGGTTTGTTTCAAAATCATGGCGGCCTGCTTCACATTCTTTCTCCCCTTGCCTTTGTCGTTCTTCTGGTTATTCTCTATCGAATGTTTGCCCAGAACGCCATGGATTTCTGGTACCGCCTGATTTTTGGGTTACTGGCCGGCGGTGCCTTGGGTAATATTCTAAACCGGTTGTATCTGGGATATGTGATAGATTTTATCGATGTTTTTATAGGAACCTATAACTGGCCGACTTTCAACATGGCCGATTCCGCCTTAACCACCGGTGAAATTATATTGATCGGAAAGATTCTCGTGGAAGAGATGTCGATTCGAAGAACGAAAGTATCCCTTCAAGAAGATACTGCATCTCCGAAAACAGGCGAATAATGCATCCAACGTTGTTTAATCTTTTCGGCATTCAAATCACCACTTACGGTCTCATGATGGCGTGCGCTTTCGCAACGTTATGGCTATGCACCGTACATCGTGGGAAAAAGTTAGGGTACTCACCCGATTTCATCATTAACCTAATCACCGTCATTGTTGTGAGCGCTTTTGTATTCTCCCGATTGCTCCACGTCGTTATCGAATGGGATTATTATTCCAACAATCTATCGGCCATCATCTTCTCTCGGGATGGATTCGTTTACTTAGGCGGTTTTGCCGGCGCGGTTGTATTTTCTATCTGGTACACACATCGTAACGGGCAAAGTATTCTCGGTATCGGCGATCTTTTTGCACCCTACCTGGCACTCTCGCAGGGAATTGGCCGAATCGGGTGTTTTATGTACGGATGTTGTTTTGGAAAAGAATGCCATCTTCCCTGGGCCGTTCATTTCCCACCGGATTCTCCCGCCTATAATGATCAGTTCAACGAGCATATGATCGACTTGAATGCCGTCTCTTCCCTGCCCATTCATCCAACCCTACTCTATCAGTCTCTCTTGAATTTCATTCATTTCGGCATTCTA
>CAZFOX010000073.1:0-9617 GCA_964520565.1 uncultured bacterium
TGTAGTTTTTTCTCAAATCACCAGATTCTCTGCCCAGAACTTCGCACTCGTCAGTATTGTACTACGCCTATTTATTTGTATATGATATACATTGTAAAATTACACGATTTTATTTATCGTATATTTCTTCTCATTCGGCGATTTACGGATTATTTCAGATGGGAAGCGTTAGCTCTTTGGGAGTTTATAAATTTTCCTCAATCAAAATTTGGAGCAAATGAATGGCGCTTCTCCGATATTTCACCATGATGGTTGTTGCCAGTTCCTTTGGCGTTGTTTATTCTTCTCCAGGTTTCTCTGTATCTGCTGTGGGCGATATCTGTCTCATCCAATCGAACGATCTCTCCTATGTAAATGCCTGGGAATCTTTTTCGTATCCATTAGATATTTTTACGAATCAACCGAATTCGGCTGGAGATTCCATCCAGGGAGGAACTGGCGGAATCAACCTTCTCAACCCTAATGGCGAAGGTGGTTGGACGACGCCCTGGATTCTGGAAGCCACCAGCTATCGCGCTGAACTCAGTAATGTTTCAATCGATACGAGGCGGATCGTTCATCAGAATGCTACTTATGTCCCGGGCAGTTTTTCTCTGATCATTCGCACACCCGCCATTAATGGTCCCAAACGTTTTTTCCCGGAATTATCGAGTGGTGAATTATGGATTTCCTTTGTGTTTATGGATACAGGGCCGGTTGTGGATCACGATACGGGGATGTTTATTCTCAATGCTGCCGGAAAAAAACTCTTCCTGATCGGGAAACCCAGGCAAGCTGAAGTATTGGGTATTGGAAATCTTTCCAGTGGAGTGGCCGATCGATTGACGGCTATTTCCTATTCCAAACCCCATCATCTCATGACGCGCATCGTTCTGAACGAAGAATCGGGCATGAACGATGCTATTTATTTTTGGATCGATCCCGATGAAGAAGACCGCCTCGAGTCATACGATGCAGGGGGAAACAATCTTGCCGATGTTGATTCTATTGGCGGCATAATGCTTAGCCGCAGGCAGGATAGCGGAAGTGGTTTTTTTGACGATATCTGTGTTACAACAACGCCTTCACTGCCGCCAGCGGGAACTGTTCGTATCGACCTGGGTTTCGATCCATCATCGCCTCTCCGAAAAAACAATAATGGAGTTTGGCATGATGTTATATCGATTGATTCTTTTACCGATAACCTTGGAGGCTGTGGATACGGGCATAGCAAAGACCAGAATCAATTCATGGTGGTTCGGGGATACATTTATTATGACGATCAAGGTGCATCACGAGTGGCGCGTGGAATTCCTATCGACCGACTGAGCGGTCTATCCGGTTTTGCGTTAGCACCTTGTAACGATTCTTCGCTGGATACCGATCACCTTTCGGGATGGAAGAACGCCTTAAGGTTCCATCCCGAAAATGGAACCCGAAGTGGTATGAATCTGAACGTCCTTCCCGGTCATTACGGTCAATGCCGCATCCTTCTATCCGGCGATGGTTATGGTGTTTTGGCCGTTTTGTTTGAATATGAAGATGGAACCACTCAGGAAGGATCATTTCGTTGTCCCGATTGGATGGACGATCCCATGAACGACGGTCATGGTGGTGTGATCCCCTCCGATATTATTCAACTTGAGAATGGAATGAATCGGTTGCGCGATGATTCATTTTTTGAGGGATCTACTCCAATTAGTAGCGAGCATCCCGAATTGGATGACGCCTGTTTTTTTGTCGAAACGGCTGTTCTCGATCGTACCCGGAAGCTGATCGGAATAAAACTCGGCCCTTCTTCCGGATCGGTAGTGAATGTATACGATCTTCTTCTCGATGTGGATTCGAATGCGACATCCATTAATGATTGGATGGCGTTCTAAAACGGATTGAAAAATCTTATCTGATTTTATAAATGAGAGATACACTATATTGATTAGGGCGTTTTTGTTCTTTTTACGATTCGAATTGACAACCGACAAGGAGGGTGGGATTCATGAAACGTTCATTGTGTGCATGGATTGTCGTTTTTTTTATCCTCTTTATCTCCACACAAACTGTCTCTCAGGCACAAACGAATGCGCTACCTGTAGTCGAATCCCCGGTTCCGGCCAGTATAGTTGGCTCTTTCTATACAGATGCGGCTCAATCTCCTCACATCCAATATGTGGCCAGCTGGGGATCGTACCTTTATTTATCCGTTCGATATCTCAACGGCGATCAAAAACTGGAGATTTGGGATGTTCGCGATCCGGCTCATCCGGTTCTTCATGATTCTCTGGATTTTGGTAATATTAGAATCACTCCGACCGATCATTGGAAATTCCCCTCAGTTAATGTTTTCGATGACACCATCGTGGTTCGATCCAATTTTAGCGATGCCGTTTATTACCACGATCCAACTGGACTTTTTACCTTCGCCAGTGCGCATGATTTCGCCAGCGAGATCGGTGAGATGAAGAATAACGAAGAATCGCTTCTCATGAGTTCTGCCGCCAGTTACGGAACATTTTTTGGGCGATTGTACGATCCATATGAGGTTATGCCGGAAGAGGAATATGGATATGTGATTCTGAATTTCACCAATCCGGTCAAGCCTTTTGTCTCCACTCTGGTTCCTCCCAAAACGCCGGATATTATGTTGCAACAATTCATGGGGCATCTTAATGGGGCGATGGTTAATGATCCCGCCGTGATTCGCATCAATAACAATCTTCTTTCGGTTTTTTCCCGCCGCGTCAAGGCGGACAGTTGTATCGATGTTTTCTGGAAACCGCGAATCCCTAAAATCTTCGATTCGAACGTATTAAATCGCACTATCCAGTCTCAAATCGATCGGATCGTCGACCAACAACCTTTTGCAGAGCGTTTCGCAAATGTCGTGGAACAGTTTTTCGAGGACTTACAGATCGATGCCGAGCGCACGATCGAAGAAGCGATAACGGTACAATATGATCGAGACGCTTTTCTATCCGACCTTTTAAAAGATTACCGTATTGGCTGGGACGAAAGCGTTCGCACGGCGGTTGAGAAGGTAATTTCGGCACATTTAACTTTGAATCTGGAAAAGCAACTCTCCGCAGAATTGTTCTCCCCGGCTGTATCGGGTTGGATTGACGAGCTTTTTGCCATTCCAACCGATGCTTCCCGAGACGACATCAAGAATGCTGTTTCCAATATCCTTAACGAAGGACTCTCCGAAGAAACGGTCGCCCGGTATGTTCTCGACAATTATATCGCTCCCTACGTCGATGTTCCCGATTGGATGTTTTGGACGATGGAGGATATGGTCGATCGGATCGCCAATTCCGAACTGGGAGAGGTGATAACCGGCGGGATTTCGACAGCCAATTTTTTGGTTAACGAGGTGGGATTTCTGGAAATAGCGTTGAGTTTTATTCCTCCTGCCGAACAGTATCTATTGCCTGCCGGATTTCCTGAAAATTGCCGTGATATTCTTGAATATGCCTTTTTCGAACATGGCGCGAAGTTAAAACGCGATGGTCTCGCTTTCATGGAAATGCTGAAGTTCTATCAGTATTATCAAGGGAATGAAGGTTACCTTCAGTATGAAAGCGAGTTTGCCCAATCTGTTAAAAAGATGCAGGAGGAACTCTCCAATGCGCTGACGGAAACCGTTGAACCTTTTCTGTCAGTTTTATCTTACGCCGGCGACGTGCAGGAACGGCTTCAGGCTTTCTGCCAGACCATCCCATGTCGCCAGACGATATCGCTGGCCATTCGCGATGCCATCCTGGTGCGTCTGGAAGCCCAGGGTGTGGATGTCGACGCCTCGGTGCGTGTCGCTCTGAAGAAATATCGCCTCTACTTGGATTTGCAGGATGCCATTGGCGATTTCAATGCAAAAATCGCTCGGGTAGAGGATTGGCTTGGCGTTTTGCAAAACGATTTACACGAATCCCTGACTCCGATTCATACACTCTGGGACGAGAGCAAGGCGAACGTGTCGTACGTGGAGGATGCATGCCGACATGCGCTCGCTCAAACTCTTCGGGAGGCTTGGGGCGAAATCGATCTTGATCAATCCCTGGATAAAGCCCTTGATGAGTTTCTTGGAAACCACATCGATTTTCGATGGACATTCGGGGAAAACATGGACAAACTCCTGAAGGATTTTGTCTACAGTTCTTTGACTGAATACCCTGGATTTATCGAAGCGCTTGAACTGGTGAAGAGGGCGGATGATGGCGATGTAATCGCTCGCTGGCAGATAACCTTCCAACTGGCCGCTTTGGCCGCTTCCAGCAATCCGTTCACCCTGGATCAGGCTTTAATATACGAATCCATAGAGAAAGCGCTGGAAGAAGCTTACAAGCAGGCGATGACCAGCGCCGTTAAAATGCTGCTCTTGGAATTCGCCAATGTGATGATGCGCGATATGTATGGCAGTTTCTCTGCCTGGGCGACACGCACCGAAGCTGTAGACTTTTCATTCCAGGCAGGGGATCTCACTTCGATCAAACCCATACGGAACGAAACCTTCGTATGGGAAAAACTAGCGGGCCTCGTCTCTCGGGAAGAATGGGATTTCATCCGTCCACGGAAAATGGCGCTGGTGTTATTCGATCCTCTCTCGCCGGAGGATTCGAAAATAGAGGCGATTTTGGAAGGATGGGGGAATGTGGATTATATCCATTTCCACAAGGGTAACCTGCTCGTTGGTGGATCCATGTACGAGGGATTTGGCATTTACCCTACAGGGATGTTGCTTTCCCTGCAAAAAGACCGGGTATTGAAGACTACATTGCACGATCTGGGTATTTCCACGGCTACGGGAATGACTGGTGTCAATCATGAGGCCCATCTGGTATTTTACGGTCCTGCAGGGGTCTTCTTGGTATCCAATCCCCTGGCAGCCATTCCCTCTTCGGGAAAATCAGATACCGGTGTCCGCTCTTGGATGTGTTATTAGAGAGGTTCTCAAAAGAATGTAGATGAATTTGCAAGTTCCGTCATAAAAAAAAACCGTTCTTGTTCAATTTTTTCTAAACCAGAATAGGAACGGAAAAGGGTAATTACTCTGATTGTTTTGATTTCACATAATGAGGATGTATGATTTCCCCAATCCATCATGGAATGGAGTTACTATTTTTTATAAAGGGGTGGAATAATGAAAAGAGTTTTCCTCGTTGTTTTTTCTCTAGTCTTGGGACTCTATGTTGCATCATCCTGGTGTGCCGAACCACGCTGGTGGAAAGGAAACACGCACTCTCATTCCTGGTGGAGCGATGGCGATGCGCCGCCAGAGGTTGTAGCCGCCTGGTATCGGGATCATGGATACAATTTCCTTGTTATCTCCGATCATAATATCCTGGCACGCGGCGACAAATGGTTTGCAGTGAAGAATGAAAACCATCAAAAATCTCTTCAGATTTATCGAGAAAAATTTGGCGATCCCTGGGTGAAAACTCGTTTGGATGAAAATCAACTGTTGGTTAAATTGCGCACTCTTAAGGAGTTCGCGCCGAAATTCAATGCACCGAATCGATTTTTGCTGGTCGATGGCGAGGAAATTACAGATAACTTCGAAAAACTGCCCGTCCATCTGAATTCGTTAAATGTATTGAATTTGATCGTGCCTCAGCGTGGTAAGTCGGTCATGGATACCATTCAGAATAATGTGGATGCCGTATTAAAGCAGCGTGAAGAAACCGGCCGGTCTATGCTGGTGCATATCAATCATCCCAATTTCGGCTGGGGGCTGACTGCCGAAGATATAATCCCGATCAAGAATGCCAAATTCTTCGAGGTTTATAATGGTCATCCCGGTGTACGTAATTACGGCGACGAAACGCATATCGGCACGGAGCGGCAATGGGATCGCATCCTGGCCGAACGCCTGGGCAGATTAAACTACGGCGTTCTATACGGTTTTGCTGTCGATGATGCACATAACTATGTAAATTGGGGTGTCGGTAATGCCAATCCCGGACGGGGATGGATCATGGTGTACGCCGAACAACTCTCTGCCAATTCATTAATCTCTGCTATGGTGCGAGGCGACTATTACTGTTCCACTGGTGTTTTGCTAAAAGACGTGCACCGGAAAGGGAAAGAATTGTCTTTGCAAGTTGAAGCGCATCCTGGGATAGAATACACAATCGCTTTTATCGGAACGAAGAAAAATTCCGATCGAATCGGTGAAATTTTCCGGGAAGAGAAGGGAACCAGCGCTTCGTATCGCCTGCAGGGCGATGAACTCTATGTCCGCGCCAAGATTACATCTAACCAGCCTCATCCCAATCCCTTCGCGGAAGGCGATGTCCAGGTCGCCTGGACGCAACCTTTGGTTGGGGAGTGACATTGAACATTTGTCGGAACCACGGATGAGCGCAGATTAAGTGATTATGCAGATAAGTACCTAAAAAATCTGTGAAATCAGTGGTTCAGGCGAAGAAGAGGAACGTATGGCGGAAAAAGTATAAAGAATATAGACACAGATAATACAGAGAAAAAACATCGGTTCAGCGATGAAAGTTCATTTCACTCTCGATGATGTTTTGTAGAAGAAACATTGACTGGGGCATGCATCTCTTATCGCTTTAACTATTTAAATGAATCGAGTTTTCTTCTCAAACTTTTGCGAACTACTCTAGTTGCTGACCAATAATCAATAATAACATACAACCTGAGTATAGCATGGATTGTTTGAGGGTGAATCACTTCTAAAGTGTACTCTATTGTTATCTTAAAAAACAAACCCCGCCAGGAAAAATCCCAGCGGGGTTTGTAATTGAATCGCGATTATTTCTTACTTCTTATACTTCGCCGCCATATCGATCAGCGTGATGCATTTAATCTTGTCGGCCCACCCGGCCTGGCCGAAGGCGATCATGCGGGCTTTGCAGACTTCTTTCATCGCCGCACGGGCGGGGGCCAGGTAACTGCGGGGATCGAATTCCGCCGGTTTCTCGGCGAACAGCTTGCGAATCGCGCCGGTAATGGCTAGGCGATTGTCGGTGTCGACATTAATTTTGCGCACGCCGCTCTTAATGCCTCGCTGAATCTCTTCAACGGGCACACCGTAAGCTTTTTTCATGTTTCCGCCGTATTTGTTGATGATGTCCACCAACTCTTCTGGAACCGACGAGGATCCATGCATGACCAAATGAGTGTTAGGCAATACTTTGTGAATTTCTTCAATGCGGTTGATCGCCAAAACGTCGCCGGTCGGCTTGGTGGTGAATTTGTACGCGCCGTGGCTGGTTCCAATGGCGACTGCCAGCGCATCTACGCCGGTCTGCTCGACGAAATCTTTCGCCTGGTTAGGATCGGTCAACAGCATATCGCGGCTGAGGCTGCCTTCGAAACCGTGCCCGTCTTCCTTGTCACCCTTGCCGGTTTCCAAACTACCCAGGCAACCCAGTTCACCTTCGACGCTGACACCCTTTGCGTGGGCCAGTTCAACGACTTTTTTGGTGACTTCGATATTGTATTCGTAGGAAGCAGGGGTTTTGCCATCTTCCATCAGCGAGCCATCCATCATAACGCTGGTGAAGCCCTGATCGATTGCCGAAGAGCAGGTGGCCGGGCTGTTACCATGATCCTGGTGCATGGCGATTGGTATGTTGGGATGCAGTTCGGAGGCGGCTATCATCAGATGGCGCAGATAGTTATCGTTCGCATACTTGCGCGCGCCGCGGCTCGCCTGAACGATGACCGGCGAATTGGTTTCGGCGGCGGCTTCCATAATCGCCTGAATTTGCTCCATGTTATTGACGTTCAGGGCGGCAATGCCGTATCCGTTCTCGGCGGCGTGATCCAGCATGATTCTCATCGGTACCAATGGCATCGGGAATATGGATTTCTATTTAGATTCGGGTAGTAGCACCGAATTAGATATAAAGAAATTTTATCGTTTCAGTTTATCGCTGGAAGATGAAAAACGGAATCCCTGTATTCGTAAGATCAATAAGCAGAAGAAATTTCCTTGCAAATCAATATATTGAAATTCCGCGTTCCTGCCTCCGAATTTGTGATTCTATCTTGTAATACATGGAAAATCATGATACCACCGATGAACTTGGAAGGACGAAACGGCAAAAAGTCATCAACGCAAATTCGATCTATAAGACTTCGTGGATTGATACAAGTGACTGGTACCAAAAGTGTGAGTTTCGTCTTTAAGTCACTTTTTGCCGAATCATCAGGAAGAGAGATTTCATAAAGAATTGAGCGATTTAGAGAGAAAAAACGTTAGAAAAGCGCCAATTTCAAGGAAATTTTTTCTAGATCGCAATGAAATCTTGCTTTACGATTAGGAATATTGTATAACAATTCAGAAATCGAACGACGCGTAGGGTTATAATTATCGATATGGATCAAAATATTTGCGCGGAAATCGTTTCTAAGCACGGCAAAGAGTCGTACTCCTTCTTTAACGAGCCGGTTCCGGTGAGTGAGGATGGGTATAAAAACCTCATGGAAGATATGATCCGTGAGGCGAAACGGCTGGCGGGGCTTCTCTCTGTCTATATGGACGAGATACTTTTCGGCCATTCGATTTCGCAAATCAAATTCATTGTCGTTTACGATGCGGAGACGTGCGACGAACACAACCTGAAATTCGATCAGGTCCTCCGCACCATTGGTACACGCAATATCGTGGATGAAGATTTTATCTCCGTCGATCAAAAACTGCTGGAGAATTTCCCCAAATTCGATTGCCTTCTCAATCCCCAATGGGTAATGGGCAAGAAACTGGTTGTCCAGCAGCCTTCGCAGGGCGAAGTACGCTTTTTTAATATCTCGATGGTGCTCGATCTTCTCTGCAGCGGCTTCCTGCGCGATTTCTTCCTTTGGGAGGTCGAACGGCGCGTGAATACCCGCGAAGCGCTCTGGAGGCTCAAGCGCCTTCGCCGCCTAGTCGATCTGGCGAAAACTATTCTAAAAAAAGATACTCCCCGCTGGGATAAGTACATGGATACCGTGCACACCATGTGCGATAACTGGTTTGCCATGGGTATCGAACGCTATCGCATGTTGATGTGGACGGTACGCGAAGGGCTTTGCATTCTGTTCGATATCATCGCCGATATTAAGGACTATTTCGAACGTGCTCGGGTGGTGAACTTGAAGATGGATCCCAATATCTCCGCTCAGCACGCCTTGATCGTTACCGATAAGATCGCTACGTATTTTATCGACGATTGGAAGGTCGAGGATGCCTTTGAAAAGATGATTTGGTGCCGGGAAAAACTGGGACAGTTCATTACTGTACTCCCCGCCTCCTTCGCGCTTCAGTTATACGAGTATACAAAAGGCCATAACGCATTCAGCCGATATATCAAATCCTGTTTCGCCGTCGAAGGATTGAGCGGCAATATGGAACGTTCCTATATATCTCTCGAGCGCTCTAAAATCCTCAATCATTATCTGAATTTTAAGATCAAATTGGGCTTATCTCTCGACGACGATACCATCTTCCATTGCAATCTCCGCGACGGATCTGCTCTCGCCAAGGCCACCAATATGATGAACGTCCAGAAAAACAAAGTGCGCCTGAAACGAGTCCAGCGTATTCTGCGCGGAGAAGAAGAACCCACGATTGAGCTGGTCGAGGAAGGTTAATCATCCATGAGTATTAAGTACGCTACGAAATCCCGGCATATTGACTA
>CAZFOX010000073.1:9627-11777 GCA_964520565.1 uncultured bacterium
AGGGAAAATTATTTATTGAAAGTGTCGGCGTGGAGGATTTGATCGCCGAATACGGCTCGCCTTTGTACGTCTATTCGCAAAACGCCATTCTTGACGCTTTCAAGGAATACGACAAAGGTCTGGAGGGGATTCCCCACATCATTGCATTCGCTGTCAAAGCCAATGGCAGCATGGCAATACTCAATGTATTGGGCAAAGAAGGCGCGGGAGCCGATCTCACTTCCGGTGGCGAACTATACCTCGCCCAACAGGCAGGTATACCCGCCGACCGGATGATTTATTCCGGTGTGGGCAAGACCGATCGTGAAATCCAGATGGCGTTGGATGCCGGCATTTTAATGTTCAATATCGAGTCGGAGCCTGAACTGGATCGTATCGCGCTTTGGGCGCAAAAAATGCGAAAAGTCGCTCCCATTGCCGTACGAGTAAATCCCGATATCGATCCGAAAACACATCCTAAAATCAGTACTGGTCTAAAAGGTCACAAGTTCGGTGTGCCTATCGAACAAGCAACAGCCCTTTATAAACGGGCTTCCCAAATGGACGGTATCGAAATTCGGGGAATCGCCTCTCACATCGGTTCTTCTCTGATGGATAGCGCTCCTCTCCTCCAGGCTCTCGATTTACTGCTTGATTTTCGCCGGGGTCTTGTGAAAAAAGGGATCCGGATACCTTATCTCGATATTGGAGGCGGTCTTGGAATTCAATACGAAGCGCAATCACCAGATTCTCCATTGGTGTTCGCACAAAAAGTGAAAGAGCGTGTGAAGGGGGAAGAATTGACATTAATTGTGGAACCCGGCCGATCGATCGTCGGTAATGCCGCTCTCTTGCTCTGCCGTGTGACATTTGTTAAGAAAAATGGCGATAAAACATTTGTGGTTGTGGATGTGGGGATGAATTCCCTGGCTCGTCCCGCCATCTATGGTGCCTATCACGATATCATTCCTGGAGTAATAAAAAACGGACGCGCCAGGACAGTGGATGTCGTTGGTCCGATCTGTGAATCCAGCGACGTATTCGGAAAGGATCGATCGCTTCCGCCTTGCGAGACCGGCGATATCCTGGCTATCTGTTCGGCTGGGGCGTATGGATATGCGATGTCCTCCAATTACAACGGCCAATTGCGTCCTGCCGAAGTCCTGGTGGATCGGTTGAGCTATAGTATGATCCGGTTGCGGGAAAGTTATGAGGATTTATTAAACGGTCAATTATTGGGATAAAGGATCGATGGCCGAAGATCTAATATCAGTATCCTCTTCGAATCCCAATGAATGCCTTTCTTAATAATGAAAGGTATACCGCAATGACAACTCCCATTCGATGCTTTTTTCCAATTGTCTTCCTTTTTATTGCCGGTGGTACTTTCGGGAGCGATAAGAAGGTTTTGGAAAACGTATTCATCATCAACGAAGACGACAGCCATTTTTTCTCCTCGCGCGAACCGGAAAGCATGTCGCTCGAGGGCCTTCATGCCTTCATCGATCAGTACGCCGGTACGGCTGTTACTCATCTATTCTTATGTCCCAATGCTATGCGAGCCAGTTTTCGCAGCCAGACCCGGGAAGCCATTTGGGATCCGGTAGACGGTAAGCCTCCTCAAGGCCGATGGCCAGAAAATGCCAAGCGGCTCGCCGAAGACGGTCTGGATATTTATGCAATCTGGATCGCGCGATGCCGCGAAAAAGGCGTCTCTCCCTGGTTGTCGATGCGAATGAACGATATCCACGATGTGGATAATCTCTCCAGTTTTCTGCATTCCTCCTTCTGGCGCGATCATCCGGAATTCTGGCGTGTACCCAATGGCTCTCCGTCCCCGTGGCAGAACCGGGCAATGAACTACGCCCATGCCGAAGTTCGCCGGTATCAAATGGCATTTGTTCAGGAATTACTCGAGCGTTACGATCCCGACGGCCTGGAACTCGACTGGATGCGATTTGGCTGGCATCTGACGCCCGGTAAAGAGAAAGAAGAAGGCGTATATCTCACGGAGTTCGTCCGCGAAGTTCGTAAATGGACGCTATCCTGGTCGGAAAAACGTGGCCATCCAATCCAGCTCGGAGTGCGCGTTCCGGCACATCCCGACGCGGCGGCTGGATTGGGAATGGACGGTGTACTGTGGGCCAGGGAAGAGTTGATCGATCTGCTGG
>CAZFOX010000074.1:0-11770 GCA_964520565.1 uncultured bacterium
AATCGGTTTAAATGTCAAAACAATATCCGCTTTTTCATTCCCCGCCGATACTCCCCATAAATATCCCGTTAACAGAGGACGTTCCGTATATTGAAACAAAAGATCGTATCGGCCGGGCAAGACATCTTCGAAGCCATAAATCCCTTCGCTATTCGTCAGTTCCCAATTCCCCGGATATCCCGGCCGGTTGGCATAAACGCGTACGCCGTCCAAGGGCTGATTCTGTCTATCGGTAACCCGTCCGGCAATTCGTAAAGATGGATCGAGAATTACATCATGAATCATTTCCAACTGTCCGCCTGGCGGATTCAATATATGCAAAGCCGATGCAAATCCATCCGCTTTCGTTCTCAATGTATAAATAAAGTCGTGTGGAGACTCGGCGGAAGAGACTGTCATCAGATCGCGAAATTCATAGCGGCCTGTATCGTTCGATATCGTATCCCGCTCCTCGCCGGTGTATTGATTCTTAAGACCAAGGGAAGCGCCTGCAACCGGCCGGCCATCGCGATCGATCGTTCTCCCTTTCAAAGTCAGACCATTTCCTAATACCAATACGACAGAATCAATCGCCTCTCCGTTTCGACTCTCCAACCAATCGCTGATTGCGTATTGCGTAATCGAATCGCTCGTCCTGCTGGCCAATATCCGATAACGGGAGATTTCCCCCAAATTATTCTGCGGCAGAGTCAGACTAAATCGGCCATCCCCGTCGGTGCGGGTTTCCTCCCCTCTCGGCTCCATACCAATCACCTTGGCGCCCGCGACAGGTTGCGTTTTTTCATCCACCACTCGGCCCCGAACAGTCACCGATTTTGCCGCATACAACACGACAGAATCAACAGAATTGTGGCGCAACGAAACGATAGCCTCCCGGGCGTTTTCCGAAAAACGAAATGGATTATCGTTTCTTTCCGGCATCCAACCAGCGATTACATATTCACCGGGAGGAATATTCTGAAAACCAAAATGCCCATCGCCGTCGCTGACAGCCGTTCCCATCTGCCCGTTATAAGTACATCCAAATCCCCACGCCCAAAGAACGATTTTCATTCCCGGCACACCATCGCCGGTTCCAAACTCTTCCACACGTCCCCGGATTTCAAATAACCGAGACGCCAGCGACAGATACACCGGATGCGGTGGAGTCTGGACACTCACCATGGCCGATCCCTTGCCGATATCGTAATATTCCTCCTGCGAAGCGGAAACAATGTATTGACCGGGTGTCAATTCCTCTTCGGTGGCAAAGGTCCCGTCCTGTTTCGCCTGTAAATTCATTATGAGATACCCCGACCCCGGACCGGACCGAATATTCACATGCGCGAAACGAACCGGTTTTCTCTGTTCGTCTTCAACACGGCCAGCAATTTGTTCTGCCTTTTTCATCGTCAGCTGGGGATCGGGACTGCTAAACGAGCCTTGTGTATTGATTGGCACATACCCTTTTTTTTCAGCGATTATGGAGTAGGTCTGAGATTCTTCTAACTTGAAAAAAAACCGCCCATCGTTCCGGGTTGTCTGTTCCTGCGTTAGTGTCGCTTGAGAAGATTGCCTGCGAACAATCGTGACCGATACATCCGCGATCGGTTTTTTCATCACGTCAAGAATTAATCCGCGTACCATACGCGATATCGCAACAGGATCTGCACTATTCCGGGGCCGGTCCGTCACAAATATCGAGGTTGATGCTCTGATCCGATCTGAAACCATCGATCCCGGAGATGGAGTTCTATCAATCCCCGACCGGCTGATATCCTGGATATTTGCATCGCTCACCGGAGCGTCTGGAGTATTGAAAAGCGCGATGGATTCCTCCTTGCCAGAGGGAGAAACATTTCGTTCTTTTTCAAATTCTGCGTCGTACCGATATAAAACAAAAAAAAGGACGCTCAATATAATAAGCGCCAATGCGATAATGGAGAGATCCTTTTTCATGTTGAAATCCTTTTTGTATGGGAAACGGTTACGGCATCGACTGGTAACTTTTTAAAGGAGTTTCAAGAATATTGTGTTTTCCCGCAGAATTATCGCCAAAAACAAAGGCGTTTATACAACTTGAATAATGGATTGGCGCGGATCGAATCCAGATCGTGTTGCAGACATTCCTTTTCAAAACGAAGGCGATCGACCTCAAATTGCATTTCCCGAAGCCGTTTTTCTCGATCCTCTGAGCGCGCGTCGAAAAATGAAGGGGAAGGTTTCCGTTTGGTGGGATTGCTCAGCCATTTTAATAGGGATTCGACATTCGCATCGTTGGAAATCTTTTCTGAAATCGCCTTGGCTCCCCGCCGCCGGGCGACGATATCGACACGCTCCAAGGCAATATCCCGGATCAACTCGGCCAGAACCTTCGTATCCTCATAATCGATCACCCATCCCGCCTCGTGTTCCGCAATCCAGGCCGCCCAGGGAGAATCGGGCGAGACGAGACAGGGAGTTCCCGCCCATAACGCCGTACCGGTACGCAAATCGGAAGAAAGCCGCCGTTCTTCCGTTGGCCGGCAAAGATCGACGGCTACAGAGGCGCGCTTGAGTTCGGTTACATAATCGGTAAAGGGAAGAGCCCCATAATAGGAAATATGAGAATGCTCGGTGTAGCGGCGATCCAGACCGCCCGCGGTTTCATCATTCCCGCAAACACCGACGATAACCATTTGCCCGCGCTGATAACGTTGAAGCGTCTGGAGAATCGTATCAAAAGCCTTTGTTCGATCCTGCCAGGGCCAGAACATGCCACCCCAGAAAAACAACGGCTCGTCCTCCACATGCCCCTGCCGAGAGACGGGCATCTCGTGGAAAACAAAGGGAGTTACGGTAATCCGGCCGGCATCCGGTTCCACACCCGCCCAGGTCAACCACGCATCGTAATACCCACGCTGCCGTTCGTGCGCGCATAGAAAATAATCGGCATAAGCCAGCCGCGACACTTTATCCACGATATGTTGGTAGAGATTCTCCGCATCGCGCCAAACATATTCCAACACCAGCGGCCCGGGTAAATCGACAAAAACCGGGATATCCAAAGGTTCTTGAAGAAAAGTCAACGGTTGCCATTGTTCGAAGAGAACCGCATCGCATCCCGCTTGTTGAATCTCTTCCGCGAGCAATTCGGGGCGATAAACACGAATCGGGATATTGTCAGGCAAGGGATTCATTCCAGGCGTTCCTTCGCGCAGGAAATAGGTACCAAATACTCCCCGGCGGCGTAACGCTTCCCCAACTCCCCATACCCTCACTCCGCCTCCAGCGCATGGATGCAAAAAAGGAGGAAGCGTTTCCGTTGTAACCATCGCCAAATGCGATACCATAAAAATCTCCCGGAATTCCTCTTAGTTAACATCCTGTAATTCTTGAAGTGCCTGCCGGGCTTCGGTTGCATATTTGCTGTCAGGATATCGGTCAATGAACCTCTGGTATTCCTGCCGGGCTTGAATGATGTCTCCCAGGTAACGCCGGTAAATGCGCGCGATTCGAATTTGCGATTCAGGCGCTTCCGACGATTGCGGATAATTGTCCACGACTTTTCGGAATTCTTCCACAACACGCCGGAACCAAGGTCCCTGTTCGCCTTTTCGCACTTCGAAGATAGCTTCATGCATCAATTCACGCGCCTGATCGTACTGCAAACGAGCCGAATCGGCGTCCACCGTACCAGGGATTTGCTCTCCTACCGGCGATTGAATGGTTCGTATACGCTCGTTCATTTCCCCCCAGACTTGCGATATCCATTCGTTTTTCTGCTGCTGGATCCATTCACGAAGTGAGGCTATTTCACGGTCTTTTTGCCGCATTTGCTCCTGGAGACGCTGGATTTCTGTTTCCATCCGCTGCTGATTATCTATCAATTGTTGAATCAGCGCCTCCATATTTTTTCCGATACCGTCCGACGATTCCGAATGCCCCCCGAGCGAAAACGCCAGGGCCATACCCATAACGAGAGCGATTGAAAAGATTCGTATCATCGTATTTTCCTCAAACCATCAAACCATCGTACTTTTATCTTGCATGGGGAGAATAAAGGATAAGCGGCTCCCGGTGAAGAGAGCCGCTGGGTAAATCACTCCGCGTATGCCGTGTGTTAAGGAGTTTTGAAGACCTGACTCAGCAGGTGGGATCGCTAAGCCGGAATTTTGCCTTCCCCGCTTCGGAGGTCTGACATACAGCCGGTAATCGCAATCCCTAATACCTTTCTATCGCCTTAAAACACCCTCAAACATCACCAACACCGCAGAGAATTCGTTTCAATGAATCTTCAAATTCTCCCATTGATCCGCCATCTATGGGTATTTTATACAAATGAGTCACTTTTTCAAAGCGGTAATTTACCAGTGCTTTCTGAACGATTTTCCTTTAGCATTCGTAGAAAACTGCATGTTGTGGACAAAATCGGAAAATATTCGCTACAATAAACCTTATGAAGGTCAGATATACCCTTCTATATTTTTCATGGAGTCTTTTTTGAAAGGAGATCGGATCGCAATGAAAACCAATCGCATTCTCACGATCCTCGCTATTCTCAGTGTCATCATGGTGGGCGCATGGGCCATGGAAAACCAGAACGAAATTGCACAGGTTGAAACGACGGATTTCGACCCCAACAATGCAAGCGATTATCCGGTTCTTACCGATATCCGGCTGGATATTAAAGGCATTGCGAGTTATGGAAAAATTTATATGCTGGAAGGTATCGAGAATACATCGTCTGTCGAATTTAGTGAACGGAGTGGATATTCAGCGGGGAGAACCACTTACCCGCGACTGATTCTCCATGGAGTATTCAACAAAATCATGCGGGATTGGCGCAATGCCATCATCTCCGGCAAAACCGAAACCCACGACATTCAACTCGACCTGGTCAACAAAGCGGGAAAGCGCGTGTTGCGGATCATGTTCTATGGAGCGATGCCGGTTAAATTTTCCTTGCCTCCTCTCTCGATTGAAAATAATACCCGCTACATGGAACGCATGGAATTCGTTTATACCTATTTCGATATCACCAACTAGATCGGTCCTCAAAAGTTTGCGCGTTTATTTTACGCTCCATCTTCGAAAAACCAATCATCTCCGGTTTTTTCGAAACGCGAATATGAACAGATTTATGAGAACCACTCTGAAACAAGCCGGAAGACGATAAGGAGTAACTCATGAAAAAGATACTACCGATCAGCCTGACGTTCTTTTTATGGAGTATCCTCGATGGAACGTCGGCCACCCCCAAAGCGGTCGATATCGAAGTTCTCGACGAAGAGGCCTCGGTTTACGTTCTCTACGACGACGGTTTTATTCAAACAACCGGATTCGCCGTTTCTTTCGGTTATCCATCCAAAGTGAATGCCGTCGAACTGGTTATGACTCCCACTCTACAAGGTTATTACGTTCTGGAAGAGGATGGTACCATCCATTCCTACGGCGACGCGCTGGTACTCGCCAATCCTTCCAAAGAGAAGATTCCCTATGTGGATATGAAACTGTTTCAAGCCACAAACAGTCCCTACTTTCTTCTCCAGGATGGATCCATCATCACCATCCGGGAGGCTCAATTTTTTGGAGAACTGGTCCGGGAAACTGACGCCGTGGATATGGAATTGACGCCGGACGGTCTGGGATATTACGTTCTGTACGAGGACGGTCTGATTGCGTTCTTTGGAACGGCCATCAACCGCGGCTATACAGAAACCGGACGAATCAAAACCGTCGATATGGAACTGACGGCCAATGGATATTATGTCATTCTGGAAGATGGAACGATCTTGACTTTTGGGGATGCGGTGCCCATGCCCTATCGCACAAGGCCCAAGAACGATGTCACCGATATGATATTGACCACGGAGGGATATCGTATTTTAACCGCCGATGGAGAAGTGGAAGACTTTATCCGTGTGGATGCGCAGGGAACTTCCCGATGGTTCGCCCAGGTATCGGCCCGCTCCGTCGCTCCTCTCGCCACAGCGACCAATACTCCCACACCGACGCGTACTCCTCGGCCGGGAACGAATTATTTCACATTCGATGGAAGCGGTTTTTCCGAGAAGATCGTAGGCAAACTTCCCAATACCGACACAATCCCTTCTACACTGGATAACGGTCTCGCCAGCCTGTTTGGCGGTGGTTTGTTTATCGCCGCTTCGGAGGGACAGGATCAGCCTGCCCGTAAGATACTCTATTTTAGTTTGAAAGAATCCACCGATATCAATTCGACTGGGAAATTATTTGCCACTCTGACTGCCGAACGCGGTTCGGCCGCCATTCGGGGATTGGCCTATAGCCGCGCTGGTCTCTATATAGTGGTTTCGGAGAATGCAGAAACACTCATTGTGTTAATCCAGGGCAATTTCGAAGAATCGAACATCACCGGTTTTTCTCTGTTTTAAGCTTTTTAATTATTGTGAAATCTTCTGTTATCCCTTTGTGGATGTATGGGGACAAGAGCGGCTCAAGAAGCCGCTTTTGTTTATCCACCCTTCCCTCCGAAGGGCATTGTATTGTATTTTATGACATATCAAACTCTTGTCAAAGATATGAAAATTCAAATATCTGCAAATTCTACAAGGCTCCATGCGGAATGGAAAAGGGGTTGTTATGAAATCGCGACTACCACAACTGTTTTTCGGGACTTTAGCAGGCATCCTATTATGCAATTCGGCTTGGCCGCAACAGGTAGGAATCCGTATTCTCGCTCTCAGTAACAATTGGCCTGAGACACTGTCCATCGATGTTACAATTTCCGTGGATGGTGAAGCAGGAAACTTTACCGCAATGGAAACACCTCCCCCGGGTTGGACGGTCAGTACAATCCGGCCGGATGGTGAGTATGCGGAAGGCGTTATCACGTGGAACTCCTCGGTTCGCCGTCTCGGAGTTCCCCGTACGCTAACCTATACCCTGACGATCCCCAGTCTATCCGAACAAGCCGGTCTCTTCCAAGGAACGATCAACAATAATCCAATTGTGGGAGTTTCCTCATTCACTCCCGGCAAAGTCAATCCCGGCGTTCAAACCCCTATAAAATCCGGTCTGAAATATAATTATCTGGTCTATCTCCCACCCTCTTACGAACAACGGGAAGAATCCTATCCTCTTCTTCTGTTTCTCCATGGAGCTGGCGAGCGGGGAACTAATATCAATCTCGTAAAAACACATGGCCCTCCCAAGATTGTCGGATCGTCCACAAGCATGCAAAGTCTATTCGGGAACGAAGAGTTTCCTTTCATTCTGATTTCGCCCCAATGTCCCAGCGGCTGGTGGTGGGAAAACGTTCCTCTCCACGATCTCATGGACGAGGTGTTGAAAAACTACGACGTCGATCTATCTCGTATTTACCTGACTGGCCTCAGCATGGGAGGATTTGGCATTTGGAGTTATGCCAGCGAATATCCCGAACAAGTCGCCGCTATCCTTCCGATCGCCGGCGGCAGTGGAGAGGGAACCGTATTTTGGAATGTGATTCGCACGTATACATCCCATTTAGAGGACCTGAAACCGGCAAATCCAGAGACGTTAGTCGGAATCCCCATCTGGTCGTTTCATGGCGACAACGATACAACCGTCCCCATATCCTTGGATCGGGATATAGTAAACCAGGTCAACGCCCTGGGAGGAAACGCTCTATTCACTGTCTACCCTGGCGTTGGACACGATTCCTGGACGCAAACCTATAACAATCCCGAAGTTTATCAGTGGCTATTATCTCAAAGAAAACAGGGAGAATCTCAAATATCGAGCTGGTCATCGATCCGTTAATTGTGGCTTTTGCTTCTCATGTCGAAAAAATAAAAGGGGGCGAATTTTAATTCCGCCTCCTTCTTTTGTGCAAATCTTCATTATTTACTCTTAGCGATACACTCGATAATCGATTTCCTGGAAAATGGAATCCTTCCATTCCAATTCGTTAAGGTAATCCCCGTCAATTTGTCCATTTTGGATTTGCTCGTATAACCGGTGAAAACGATGTACGTGCTCGCGCGTGCGGCGGCGGGCGTAAGGAACCGCCGTGGCGGTGGTCATGATAAACGCCCAGTCGCTACTCTGCGCTAATAACAATTCGCGGGCGGCCTGGTTGAGCGCTCGGAGTGTAATTCCTTCCGCAACGGGATGATTGCGTGTCAATTCTACCATGCGTTCTTCGCATTGATGGAGATGGCGATAGATCCAGTCGTTGCTTCCGTTGAGCCACACCTCGAAAAATCCTTTATCGCCCCACGATGAAGGTGCGGGCTGAACCGATTGCAGCACGGGATGAGTCTGCAAGTATTCGCTGGGTGTAATCCCCTTGATTTCGGTCTGATCGAAAGCCATTTTGCGAAACAGATATTCGATAAACATCGGCCCCTCAAACCACCAATGACCGTATAATTCCGCATCGTAAGGCGCAACGATGAGAGGAGGCCGATCCATATATTGATGCAAATACCGGATTTGCTGCTGCCGGTTAAACATGAAATTTCCCGCATGTTCGGCGGCCCGATCGCGGGCTATGGCGGGACGGTAAGGTTCTTTTTCCGATAGATCGACATCCCCCGTAATCCGATGATATTTGAATCCGATATTCCGCCGCACTCCATCTCTATGCAGATAAGGAACGATACTCTCATACGATGCGTCGTAACCCAGATCGCGGTAGAATTCGCGATATTCCACATCGCCGGGATACCCCGCATCCCGGCTCCACACCTGTTTGGACGACTCCATATCGCGTGCAAAGGCGGATACATTCGAAGGACAGAGAACGGGCGCAAACACGCCGAATTTGGGACGCGGAATTCCAAACAGAATCCCGTGTGAATCCACAAAGAAATAATCAATCCCCGCTTCCGCCAATAAATCGTCCACGCCATGATCGTAAGCGCATTCCGCCAGCCATATCCCGCGTGGCGATCGGCCGAAATGTTTTTCATAGTTTGTCTTGGCGATGGCAATCTGCGCCCGCCGAGCGTTCTGGGTAATCATCAGGGGAAGGAAACCGTGGGTGGCGCAACAGGTAATCACTTCCAAAACGCCTGCATCCTGCAATCTCCGGAAACCATTGATCAGATTCCGTTTGTGCTCGTCGCGAAAAATGCGCAGTGAGGTTTGTACGATATCGCGCTGCAATTTGGCGGCCTCGTGAAATTCCGCCGCCGATTTTTTGGAGGTGCGATGCACCTCTTTTTCCGCCAATTCCGCATGCTTTTCCAAACGCCGCTCGTACCGGCTTTGTAACAAGGGGTCGGCCAGCATCTCGGACAGCGGAGGAGTGACCGACATGGTAATCCGAAAATAGACGCCTTCCTGGAGAAGCCGCTCGTAAATATCGAGCAGAGGAATATACGTTTCGCTCATGGCTTCGAACAGCCAGTCTTCTTCCAGAAACTCTTCATGCTCGGGATGCCGGACAAAAGGAAGATGCGCGTGTAAAACTAACGACAAATAACCTACAGGATCGGCCATCAACAATCTCCGATTGTATGTATGAAAATGGATGGGTTCTTTGCTTCTGTCCCATCAAAACCAGTATACCTTAAAACATCGATACAAAACCATCTCTCGCTTCCAATTATTTTGAGAAGAGGATTTCCGGTCATGACCTACCCTTTCACGACCGCCAAGGGTTGCAATCGGAAAGCGATTTCCACCATCTCATTCTGTTGCCGCATCACATCCTCTATATTCTTATAGGCAGCGGGAGCCTCATCCAGGACAGCACTCAATCGAGGTGTCATCACAATTACATCGCCAATCTGATGGAGAAAATCCTCTTGCGAGAACTGTTTTTTTGCCTGATTCCGTCCCATCCGGCGGCCGGCGCCATGCGAACAGGATTGGAAAGAAGCCGGATATCCCTTTCCACGTCCAATGTAACTGGCGGTTCCCATCGAGCCGGGTATTGTTACAAGTTCACCCTCTGCCGCCCGAACCGCTCCCTTGCGATGCACCAACACTCGCTCATCGAAATGGGTTTCCCAGGCGGCGTAATTGTGATGGGTTCGAACTTGCAGCGTTTCCCGAACCGTCTTCCCGAAAACCTGGCGCATCACATCGAAGATGTCATCCAGCATATGCAAGCGGTTTTGCATGGCAAAATCCATCGCCCATTGCATCTCCGCCAGGTATCGATCCGCCTCCGGCAGATGAAGGGGCAGAAAAGCGTAATCCCGGGGCAATCCCAATCCCTGGCCGGAACAATATTGTTTGGCGAGGTTGTGATAATGATTGGCGATCTGCAGGCCGACGTTACGCGAACCGGAATGCAACATCACCCAAAGAAAGCCCTCCTCATCGGCCTGCAACTCGATAAAGTGATTGCCGCCGCCCAGCGTTCCCAGTTGATATCGTGCTTCGTCGGCGCGCTCCGCCACAACCGGCATCCGCTCCTTCAGTTTGCTTTTCATCTTCCCTTTCAGTAGAATCCGATCGAGCACCTCGCCTTCCTGCGGTTGCTTGTGCCAATCGAATCCGACGGGAATCCGGTACAGGATCTCCTGCGCCAGTTTCTCCAGATTTCCCCCTGCATCCCGAACGGCCATCGAGGTACGGGCAGCCACCATCCCGCAACCGATATCCACCCCGACCGCGTTGGGCATCACGGCCCCTTTCATAGCCATTACACCGCCGACCGGCATGGCGTACCCCTGATGAGCATCGGGCATCAGGGCAAGATGATGAAAGGCATGAGGAAGCCGTGCGCACCACTCCGCCTGTTCCCGGGCGCCCGGTTCGAGCTCTTCCAGATAGAGATAGATGGGAATCCCCTCGGAGGGGTGAATTTCCTGCATGGAATATCCTTACGCTTCGATTATCTCCGTTTCCTCGGTGGAATAACCATTCACCTTCGAAACCTGTTTCATAATATCATGTTTTCTTCTATCGCAACAATGCAACGAAGTTGGATACCGATTTCTCTCCAAAGATGGCTACCCCCTTTCCATCCAACTCTCTTTTCCCATTCAAAAAAAAACTGCATAAAAGTAGTAGCAGACTTGCAGCGTACGCTGGGATCGGGTAAAGTAATTCTACTATTTTGTTATGGATTCATAGGGTATTGAATAAAAGGACGCTAGGGAGATGAGGAAGCCTCTCAACGGGGGAGGCGATAGCTCTGCCTTCAAACAGGAATCACCGCTCCGGGATTCGGATATTTTCCAATCTCTATCCAATTCATTTACGAAAATCTCGAATTTAATCCAACAATCGCCATCCACTCACATCCAGAAAGAAAACCTGCTCGAATTACAATTACGCGAAAAGGAAAGGCTGGAGCGGGAACAGGAAGAAATCGAAAAAAGAAAGAAACGGCTGGAATACGAAATCAATCAAAACCTGCCCGTATGGACGGTCTTGTTTTTCGATCTGTGCTCTTCCAGCCGGAAATTCGCTCTGCTTGGGGATCTGAAAGGCTATGAGATCGTCTCAAAATTCCGCAGTCTTTGCCTGCCGGAAATCACCAAATACGAACCTACTCATATTGATTTAAGCGGCGGCGATCAAATCCTGGCCTGTTTTAATACAACCGACCAATGTGTCGACGCCGCCCTGCAAGCCATGAAGGCACTGGAAAATCACAACGCCACCATCCAATCCAAAACCGACATCAATTATTACATCTGCGCCAGTGCGGGAATCCATATGGGGAAAGTGATTTACCAACAAAAAGAATTGCATCAATGCCATACTCTGAATTTTGCTAAACGGCTGCAGGACCTTGCCAGTCAAAACCAGATTATCATTTCCGAAGATGTCCGTAACATCATCATGACCAAACCGGGACACACAGTTACAGCCCTCGGTTCCT
>CAZFOX010000075.1:0-3557 GCA_964520565.1 uncultured bacterium
GGACTCGTCTCGACTGCCGAATATGCCCGCCCTCAAGCCTACGACATTCCATTCGGCCGTACCCTCAGCGGCGATCCGGGCGTTCAAGCGATGGTTCGTCTCTCTAACCAATCCACCATCGCCCTCGATTCGAAGGGGAACCTGTTTGCAGGATCGTACGCCGTTCCGTACCCTGCATTTCATGGATATCAGACAGGAACCGGCGAAAGCGAATCGTTTTGGGATATCGAAATCATCCCTGAATGGGCAATCCCTGCCAATTACCGTATCCCTACAAACACCCCGACACCCACCCCCACTACTCTGCCGGAGATTGCGATGACTCTCTTTCGCGAGATATCCGTTCAGAACCCGATTCAATCGCTTCATCACGATCCCGACAACCATCGTCTCCTTATTGGAAAGCAAAATGGAGAACTGGACGTATACAATTCGCAAACCTGGGAATTCGAAAGTAGGGTTAATACAGGCGAAGATAATCTGGTTTCGGCGTTTTTTTCGACAAATACCAAAAGGATTTACACCGGTTTTAAAAATGGAACGATCGGTTTTTACGACATTTCAAAAAACCGCCTTCTAAGAAAGATCGAACTAAATTCAACTCTTCATTGTATGACGATAGGAACAAATCCCGACGTGATTTTCGTTGGTCTGGATGCCAATCAAAGCGTTCTGATCCATGGCGAAGAGGGGAAAATTATCAAGCGTTTCTTTCATTACGAAGGCGGCGTACCGACCTCGGCCGCCATCGATCGGGCGGGCATAACGCTCTACCTCGGTACGAAGGATCGTATCTTTCAATACAACCGGCTGAACCAGACCGTAAACGTGTTCGAGTGGCCAGGCATCGATATCCAAATGAGCCCCCATGAAGATCGGTTGTGGACATTGGGAAAAACGCTTTCCCTTTACAATCTATCCACTCAAACCACACTGACAGAGCAGCCGGTGGATGGAACGATCCTGAAAGTCTCGCCCGACGGGGATATCGCAGCGGTGGGAAATTCCAATGGAACGTTAACCATCCGTCACCCGGATTTCAATTCCCTCCGGCAATGGAAGGCTCACAATGGCCGCGTATCAGCGCTCGAATTTACCCAATATGGAAATGGAATTATCTCCGGTGGCGAGGATGGTTGGGTGCGCATATGGACTCATGCCAGAGAAAATAATACTCCCACTCCCACACCTACTCTGAATTTGCCAATCTCGGGAAAAACTTTCTTTTACGAAAAAGTACTAGCCGATAAGCAAGGTCTGAGAGAAGCGGTTGCGGTACAGGAAGATACAGGCGATATCTACGTCACCGCTCTCGGAATTCTCTATCGCGTGAAACAACCGAAAAACCTGTTTGAGGATTCAGTTGTTGAAGTCGTTGGCAACCTTCCCAACGGCTCGGAGATGAACGTGGAAACAATGGCTATCACAAGCAATGGAACCATACTCGCTGCCGATTACTACAAGCAATTTCTGTTAATCGCCTACCCAAATGGAAACCAAAAACAAGTCACTTTCCCTATACTAGATCAAAACGTCTATCAAACAACCATCCAATCTCTGTATGTTTCACCGATCCATACTTCTATTTCAAGAAAAACCGTAAAAAAAGACGATGTTCTTGCCGTCGTATATACCCAAGGAGCGAATTCAGCACATACGTCCAGAATCTGGTGGATCGATCCAACTCAAAACAACATCGAGCCCGAAATGTTGTTCGAAACCAATTCTTTGACGATTCACGATATCACAAACGGCCCCGGCAATCGCATATACCTCTTAACCAATGACTCCCGCCGCCTTTACGTTCTGGACGACTCAGGCAATCCAGTCGAATACACCCACTTCGTTTTCGAAAGCCTGACAGGTTTTAAAGAAATCTACCCCTATCGATTTACGTACCTTCATGGAGACCGGTCGTTCTATCTCAGCGCATCGGACTGCATATTCCGCTTGCTCGGAGCGGAACAGAATATGTACCGCATTGAGAACCTCGCTTGGGGAGAAATCGCAGATGAGATTGAAAGTTCGCCCAATGGAGAATGGCTTTATTATATCGATAAGGGAAACCACAAATTAATCGGCCTGAAACATAAAAATCCTCTGCCTATTATGCCCGTTCCCACCGAATCGCCCGCAGCCATTCCGACGGCTACTCCAATCCCCGGCTGGATGGTATTGGATGGATACGGAGGCCTGCATCTCACCAATCCAAACTCAAACCGCCCGAATCTGCCTTATTTTATCAATTTCGATATCGTCCGCGATATCGAACCCGATCCATTGAATCGGGGGTGGTTCATGCTGGACGGTTATGGAGGCCTACACTCCTCGTCCTCCCAATTGACGAAACCCGATAATATGCCTTACTTTGCGTTCGATATCGCCAGAGACATTGAATTCCGCGTCGCAACTGGCAATACACTCTACTACTATCTGTTGGACGGTTTTGGGATCATTCATACCAACGACCCCTCTTTCAAACGCGGTTATTTACCCACATTTACCAGCGACAAAGCTCGATCCCTCGAACCGAATCCAGCCAGCGATGGATGGATCGTATTGGACAACGAAGCGATCGCCTATTTCGATCACATGCCCTGGTACGACCTTCCATTAAATGCAAAGATGCGATGGGACGCCAGGGCAAAGAGTTTAATCCGATTTCCCGACCACCGCTCCATCGTTCTGGATGGATACGGAGGACAACATACCAATTCATATTACCCTCCCCTTGAAACGATTCAGGGACTTCCCGAAAGTTTTTATTTTCCCGGTTGGGATATAATCTGGGATGTCGAAATAAAAGAATAAAAAACAAATTCCCGCGAGGAAGAGGGATTCTTCCACGCGGGAGATTGGATTGGATGAATCGCTGTTTACAGCCGACTCTTGAGCCAGGTATCGGAGGCTTTGATTCGCCGTATTTCGAGCATCTCCTCATTGACGGGATCCCAATCCACCCGTTTGCCCGTTCGATAGGAAATATTCGCCAGATGGGCAGCAGTAATCACTTTATGCCCCGCTTCCACGGGCGAGTTGGGTTCCTGGCGGGTTTTAACGCATTCCAGGAAGTTCGCGACGTGATCGCCCCCCTCGTAAGGACTATCCCAACGCTCGACACACTCCGTAGACCCCTGGGGAATGTAAACTTCGAAACCCTTGCTCTCATCCACGACGAGGGAACCTTCCGTTCCGTAAAATGCGGCGCCCACACTGTCGCGTGAATTAATAAACTGTACTGTAAAGAGAGTCGTGAACGATCCATAATTCAATACCGCGTTGGCCACATCGGGAGTTTCCCACCAATCGAACACGTGATTGCCGCCGTTACAGACGGCCGATTGGGGGCCATCCACATCCATTAACCACTGATTGATATCCAATTGATGCGCGCCGATGTCGGTGATCAATCCACCAGCGTAATCCCAATACCAGCGCCAAGTAAAGTAACGATACGGATCAAAGGGCCTTTTCGGCGCGTTGCCGAGAAAACGATCCCAGTCGAGTTTTCCCTGGAGTCCGGCCTTGATCTGCGCCGACCAGGGATCGCCGTGGGT
>CAZFOX010000075.1:3567-4241 GCA_964520565.1 uncultured bacterium
ACAAACGCGATTTTCCCTAGTTTTCCAGATCGAATCCACTCGCGCGCTTTCAGCCAATGCTGGCCGCTTCGGCGATGGTTGCCAACCTGAACGATCTGCCTGGTTTCCCGAACCGCCTTCACCATCTCCTGCCCTTCCTCGATGGTTCGGGAAAAAGGTTTTTCCGTATAGACATCTTTCCCCGCCTGCACGGCGGCGATCAGAATATCGTGGTGCCAATGATCGGGCGACGCCTGATACACGCAATCGATATCCTTGCGCTCTAACACTTTTTCAAATTCGAAATAGGCGTCGGCCTTCTGCCCATTGTCGTCTTCCGATTCGTCGCGTGCTTTCATGAGGCGGTATTCATACACATCGCACACCGCGGCAATCTTCACTTCGCGCTTCTTCATTTCGCGCAAGCCGAACGTTCCCCGGTCACCAACGCCGATCACGCCCGCGCGAATCTGTTCGTTCGCTCCCAAAACGCGGTGAGGTGCAATCCCCCGCAACGAGGCGAGACCCGCCGCCGCTACGGAACTTTTCAAGAACGTTCTTCGTAAATTCTTTTCGCTATTCATAACCATCTCCTTGCTTCTTTCGCGCAGATTCCACTGAACAGAGTGACTTTCGGAATTCCATCCTTGTCATTCAATCGAAATATATATCTTACTGAATCGCCACACGAGCCA
>CAZFOX010000075.1:4251-11741 GCA_964520565.1 uncultured bacterium
GTTTTCCCTTCATGGCCGGAATAATAACTGACCCAAAGAATATCGTTATGCCAAAGCAATCCCGGATAGCTGGTATCCTTGTCGCTGGGAAGAGTCAGAACCGGATCGAGAACTCCTTTCTCCACATCCAGCCGTGCAATCACGGTACGAGAGCCTTCGTCTGTATGAATCCGGCCAGCGGCAATCCAATTCCCATCCGGAAGTTGGAGTAGATCGGGTCCGCCGAAGTATCGTCCCAGATCTTTCCATACCCATTCCATATATGGAGGCTGGCTGATTCCCAAAAGCGCGGTGTTGGAAGGTTTCCCATCGCGCCGTTGCAGACAATAACAAACGCCGTTAGCGTCGAAACGGAGCGTAGCCTCTGTCGGGCCGCCCTCCCGGTATAACTGTGGTACCAACGGAGAAAATTGTTTCCCGTCGTCGCTCACTAATAATGTGGTTCCATATTCCTTGTTCGCGCGGCTTTCCGGATGGACGAAATACGCCACGCCATACGCTTTCCCGGCAAACCAGGTTACTCGCCACAGCCATTGATTAATCTCCGCCACCCATTCGGGTTTACTCCAAGCCGCCCCATCGCTGGAAACGGAGACAAAGGAATGTTCTTCCGTTGAAGGTTTGTTTCCTTCGCGAACGGCGGCTCCTCCATAGATCGTCATCTGCTTTCCCTCCGGATGGACAACGATTTTTGGATCGCGTAAATCGAATCCCTCCAAAGAAATCAAAGCGCTGGACTCCCATGCCGAACCATCCGGCGAAGTCAGGACTCGAACTTTCCCGTCGGGAGAAACATGACCACTGGCTTCCCGGAAGACAAAATAAAAACGATCCTGGAACACAAGCAGATCGGTAAATGCATTGTGCTCTCCCCGATCCCAGATTTTCTGAACGCCGAGCAATTCCATCTCCAATTCCGAGGCATGTGCGGAGGCTAGAACCACCATCAACCCCAGGCAAAATATCAAATATCCTGCCAGGGCTGTTCTCGCTTCACAATTCGCACAAAAAAAACCGTGCCTGGATAAGGATAATGAAATCATAGGAACTCCCCTTTCCTGATGTTTCGTTATGATAAACATTAATAGAAGAATTGTATGCCTGAAAAATAGTGATTCTAGGATCGTGCCTCGCTTATAATGACCGATAGATTCAAGAAAGGCCTCCATCGAAACCGCTTGAATCCTTGATTCTCAAGCCCAGAAAGATAGGAATGCACGTAACGCCTTCTCTTCGCAGCGCTATAATTCACGTGCGGATACCAAGGCTCTCCTCGAGCAACTGCCGCTTGTGAATGGATGCGTATAAACCCTGCCGGGTGACCAGATCCTCGTGAGTTCCCTCTTCCACAATGCGCCCTTCATTTAGAACAATGATACGATCCGCATTCTTCACTGTGGAAATACGATGGCTGATCAGGATCGAGGTCGACGTGCGGATTGCGCCCGATAGCCCGCGAAGGATGGCCTCTTCCGTATCGGTATCCACGGCAGACAGGCTGTCGTCCAGAATCAGAATCGGCCGGTTGAGAATCAAAGCACGTGCAATGCCGGTGCGCTGCTTTTGTCCTCCGGAAAGCATAATCCCCCGTTCGCCCACAATAGTATCGAAACCATCGGGCATCATCGCCAGATCGCGTTGTAGCTGCGCCCTTCCGGCCGCGTCCTCGACGAATTCGGTGGAAACGCGGGGCGGATCGGATACACCAAACAGGATATTCTCCCGAATGCTTCCCGAAAACAGAAACACTTCCTGCGATACATATCCAATGGATTCCCGTAATACGGCGAGAGGGATGTCATTAATATCCCGGCCATCGTAAAAAACGGTTCCACGCGGCACGGGATAGAGATGCAGAAGTAAATTGACCAACGTGGTTTTGCCACAGCCGGTTGGGCCTACGATGGCCACCGTGCTTCCCGGTTCGACCGAGAGAGAAACATCCCGTAATACAGGCTCGTCGCCGGTTTCATAGGCAAATGTAAGATGGTCGATTCGAATTCCGCCGCGAAGAATGTCGGCCTCAACCGTTTCCGGTGGATCCTGCACGTCGGGTACGGTAGCCAGAATACCCCGTATCCGCCGCCACGATGCCGCGCCACGATGAATCACATTGATAATCCATCCCAACGCAATAATCGGCCATATCAGCATCTGATAGTACATGGTGAATTGCACTAGATTTCCCAATGTGAGTCGGCCATGGATTACTTTCAGTCCACCCAGCCACAAAATCGTCACGACACCCACGCCTCCTATGAAACGCATAAAGGGAAACAGTCGGCCGCGCAATTTGATCTGTTCGATATTTTTCTCCAGATACCGGTCTGAAATCTTTCGAAACCGCTCGATTTCCGCCTCTTCCTGGCAATAGGCCTTGATCACACGAATACCGGAGAAATTCTCCTGCACCCGGGCCGTCATGTCCGAATAAATCTCCTGTCCCTGCCGGTAAACCTGATGCAGGCGGCGGGTGTTTAAATTCACATAAAGCATTAGAATACCGACGGGAATCAATAATGTGGCTGCCAGATTCGCGTCGATGATCAACATGGAATGAAACGCCAGAACGGTTACCAGACAGGTCGAAAAGGGGTACATGATGCCGGGACCGATCATCAACCGAACCTGTTCCAGATCGCTAGCGAATCGGGTCATTAAATCGCCGGTTTTCATCCTGTGGTAAAATCCCGGCGTCATCCGTTGGATATGAGCGAAAAAATCATTGCGCATCGTCATCTCGATCGACCGCGATGCGCCAATAATCGTCCACCGTGCCAAAAAAAGTAAAACGCCCGATACACCCGCCAGCCCCAGAATTACCAGGCATGATCGCCATAGATCGGGATGACTCGTTCCCGGAATCAATGAATCGATCACATTTTTAACATAAGAGGGGATGCAAACTGCCACATAACTATAAATCATCAGGCAGACAATCCCTACAAACTCCTGCCAGGCCACCGGCCGCAGATAATTCATAAGAATTTGAAAAGATGTTTTTGAAGAAAAATTCGCTTGTTCCACTATTTTGATACGAGCTGATAAAATTCCAGACGATCCGACACCTTATTGTAACCCGAAAACATAAAATGAATATGGATTACTCCGAGCCGATAATATGCCGCAGGCGTTCGAAATGTTGATGTTGCCCCATTCCAATCAACACGTCACCTTTCTGAATTACATAAGTGGATGAAGGATTGTAATCCAGAATCCCGTCTCTCCTCCGGATACCCAGGATTAGAACTTCTGTCTCCGATTTGATTTTGGTGTCTTTCAGCATTTTTCCAATAAACAGGTTGCCTTCATGGACAGCGATTTCCTCCAGAAGCAGCGGTTCCCGATCGTCGGAAAACGAAGTGGTTTGTTCGAGAAAATCCACAACGGCTGGACGGATCGCCATCGAAGCCATCCGGACTCCCCCGATATGAGAGGGCATCACAACCCGGTCGGCTCCCGCACGCAGGAGTTTGTTGCGGGAACTCTCGTTTTCTCCTCGCGATATGATAAAAAGATTGGGATTCAATCCTTTGGCGGTGAGAATCGTAAATACATTGTCCGCATCGCTGGGAAGACAGGTGATCAATCCATGCGCCGTTTCGATTCGAGCTTCCTTCAGAATCTCATCCTGGGTGGGATCGCCCACCACACGCAATTCGTGATTGTAGAGTTCCTCTTCCAACGCTTGCGCATCGCGATCGATGACCACATAGTCCTTGGGATTGGAACGAAATTGCCGCACGATTTCCTTGCCCACACGCCCCATCCCACAAATGATATAGTGATGGTTTACTGTTTTCAGTTCTTTCGCCATTTTGCGCTCCCGAACGGCCAGCGTAAGATGTCCTTCCACAATAAACGCCAGCGCATAAGCACCGGCGTAAGCCAACGTCAACACTCCTATGATCGAAAAACAAATCACCCAAATCCGGCCTAATGTCGTTTTAGGCGCGATGTCGCCATAGCCGGTAGTGGTGATCGTTTCCACCGCCCAATAAATAGCATCGACTATCGTATGGGGACTCCCCGATAGACCCGGCTGCGATAATTCTTCATAGGATAAACTGCCACTGATCGCAGGCGATTCGATATAATAAAAACCGACCGCACCTACAACAACTACTAAAACCATCAAAACCAGGGATATTTGAAACCTCCGCAGGGATGCAGTCGCCATATCCCGCTGTTTTTTGATTAGTTGTTGTTGTCCGTTCATTAACCAAACCTTGTCAGCCAGTCGACAGGATCACAATCCGGTATACGGATCGAAACTAAAAAGCATCTGTAGACCAACAGATCAATCGATTTATTGCATGATTTTGAATTCGATCGAAAGAGTTCGAATTGCCCAAATCTTTCCACATCAAATAATGAAAATCCCGATTGGCAAATCCCAACCGCCGATCCTCACAATATGCGCCAAAGCAGGGATCGATCTGAAAAAAACCCCGTACGATATGACAATGGATATCCTTGGCTTTGTGTGTGATAACTCGAAGCAAACGATCGAATATTCTCTCGTCGGCCCGAACATATCCATATTCTGTAACCGTCATAACCGGTTGTTTCAGATCAAATTGTGCATAATAAAAATACCCCCATATCTCTCCTTCCTCAACCACCACTACAGGAAAGTGATTCAACCAGGATTCGCGCGCCCGCCAATATGCTTCCGTGCGAACGATCCCCCCTCCGAGACGGCTCTGCATCGCTGCATAGATCGATTGCAGGGATTGGTAGTCACTTTCGCGCAATCCACGATTCCAGGTGGGACGGTAGGGTTGATTGATCAGGCGTTCTATTGCCAAATCCCTTTCTTGAAGCCGAAGCAAACGCCACTCCAAGCGTTCGTAAAAGGGTTGAATCGTGGTAAATAACAGCCCCCCCATCAAGCCCTTTTTCTGCATTAGCTGGGCAGCATGGTCCAGAAGGGCGCTGGCATAGCCCTTTCCCCGATGGTTTGGACGCGTTCCAACACATCCAATACCACCGAAGTGAATTTCTTCTCCGTTCAATAAAAGAGTTCGAGGAAAAACCTGAAGGAAAGCCAGTAGGATCCGTCGCTGCCGGACTCCCAGGCTAAATTCGGGACGATAGGCCGGATCGCGCATTATCAGCGATTGGAAAAAGGGGCGTGATAAATCGGGGAAAGCAGTTTCCAATACATCCAGCGCCAAACCAATATCCGTGGCTGAAATGGATGCGATATCCACGCCTTTCGGCAAGAACTCGTTTTGAGTCGAGAGGCAATCGTCGTTCACGGATAAAAAATCCGGTGTTCCTGGTAATGCGGATTGGCAAAAAGTCCCTGGGAACGATTCACCGTAACGGCTAATTTTTCAGCCGCATCACGCACGGCCTCTGGTTGTAATCCGGAAAACGTCAATTCCCAGACAGTCCCTCGTACCAGGGTGGCAGGTTGTTCGTTCTCCGAAACCATCCGCCGAATCGCATCCAGCGTGGATTCCGCCCGGCCGTCTTCGCGGTCGCAGACGAGAATCAGGGCACTTACACCCGATGGAATGGAAAGACGCCCATTATTCCCAACTGTCCGGTCGGCATCGTCCAAACGCCAACGATGTTTATTGGGATTTGCGAACAGGGATGTCTTTTCCACCAGCCTCTCGGTTGTCTGCCGGGCTTGCAGGGACGATAGCCCGGGAAAATCGATTTCCCAAAACTCGGTCCGCCGCAACGAAGCCAGAAAATCGAAACCCAAACGGTTCCGGCAGGCATATGCAGCAGTCCGCTCGATATTGTCGGGTATTTTTAGATTGATGTAAATTTGGATCACACTCATGATTGGTTAAAAATTTTACCGGATGCTATACTATTAGGGAAGATGTAAAACAATAGTAAAAAGCATTATTCCAACATCGAAATGGATGGACATGGTAAAAGGGACAAGTATACTGAGAGAGATGGTTTTAATAATAAGTGTTTTGAGTAACAAACAACGAGTTTTCGGCGTGCACGATTGCATAGGATAACCTTCCTATGGGGTTTGTGGGACAACGAGGTCTTGTTATGTATCCCTCTATATCTTCCTATACATGGTTACCCCTTTCTTTTTTATCTCGGCTGCGGGTAATCCACGAACATGGATTCGAGGGAGTGGAAATTTTTGCCACCCCCCGTCACCTCGACATTAATAATCCTGAAGAAGTACAGGAAGCGGGCATGCTTATCCGCGATATGGGTTTCCGGTATGTCAGCATGCACGCTCCCAGCAGCATGGGCGATCTCTCCATTCCCGACGAAACGGAACGGGATGAAACCGTCCTCGCCTGTCAGCGGGTACTGGATGCCGCCATGTTAATGGGAGCGGGAACGGTTACGTTCCATCCCTCCAGCATCGAAAACGAACCGGGGCCAAACCAGGATCGTTGGTATGCCCTTTCCGAAACCTTGCGCGATCTGAGCGGTTACGCCGAAGATCGCGACATTCTAATTGCCATCGAGAATTTTCCCCAACCGCTCTTCGGCAGCAATCCGGTGGAGCTTTACGACCGCCTGGAAAAACTGAATCTGCCCAATGTGGGGATGTGCCTGGATATCGGACATGCGTTTGTTGGCGGACACCTCCCCAAAGTTTTGTCTCATTTCGGCGAGAAGATTTTTTCTGTCCACGCCAGCGACAATCGCGGAAATGTGGACGAGCATATGACCCCCGGTCATGGAACCGTCCCCTGGGAGAACATCCTCAATGGACTGCGGCAAATCGAATTTCACGGCCCGTTCGTAATTGAAGTGCGCGACGGACGGCGTCTTGAACAAATCCTGGACGATGTCATCGAATTCAGCGATCGCCTGGGACTCTCTGAAATCGGGCAACTGTCTCATTGAGCCAGTCCATAACAAACGCATTTTCCGAGGAAGACCATGCCTGTATGCGCCGGGCTCTGAATCTGGCGCAGAAGGGCCGTTTTACGGTCTCTCCCAATCCCCGTGTCGGTTGCGTCGTCGCCTACCCCCCCACGCCGGATTACTCATCGCTCCGTATTATCGGGGAGGGATTTCACCGGCGCAAAGGCCTACCTCACGCAGAGAGGGAAGCGCTGGCCGCCTGCCGGGAAAATCCCCGGGGGGCGACTCTCTATGTTACGCTCGAACCCTGCTGCCATCACGGCGCAACCCCTCCCTGCACAGACGCTATTTTAGAAGCGGGAATCGCCCGCGTTGTCGTTGCAGCTCTCGATCCGTTCCCCCAGGTTCATGGCCGTGGAGTCGAGATATTGCGGAAAAACGCCGTTCAAGTGGATATCGGCCTCATGCAAAAAGAAGCCGAATGGATCAACCGCTTCTTCATCCACTTTCATACCTGCCAATCGCCCTGGGTAATCCTCAAGGCTGCCATGACTCTCGACGGCAAACTGGCGACTCGGACCGGGCATTCCAAATGGATCACCGGAGAAGAAGCCCGCGTTCATGTCCACGAAACGCGCGGCGAGGTAGACGCCATTCTGGCCGGATTGGGAACAATTCTG
>CAZFOX010000076.1:0-11735 GCA_964520565.1 uncultured bacterium
ATCGAAGCGAGAGACATGATGCGCGTTGTAATCAACACAACGGCAAACAGAAAAAAGGCAATGGCAAAAGGAACCAGAGAAAGTGCGGCAAAAACCCCCGCCGAGACCGCTACACCCTTCCCGCCTCCGTGGAATCCCAAGAACAACGTCCAGGTATGCCCGATGATAGCCAGCAGTCCACCCAGGATAGCGAAGAGTTCCTGGCCGGGAATCAACCAACGGGCGATCCAAACCGCCGCGATGCCTTTTCCAATATCGAAAAGAAGCACCGGCGCCGCCCATGCGTAACCCAACACCCGCGCTGCATTGGTAAAACCCAGATTCCCGCTGCCTACCTGGCGGAGATCCAAACCCTTCTTCCACCGAACGGCGTAATAGGCCGAGGGGATGGAACCGAGAACGTACGCCGCCAGCAATGCGAGTGCACCCAAGAAGAAATCCATCAGGTTCTCCTCCCCGATTTCTTTTTCCAGATCAATCGTATCGGAGTTCCCTCAAAATCGAAGGACTCGTAAAGACGGTTGATCAGGTAGCGTTCGTACGAGAAATGAATCGCCTTGGGTTCGCTGGTGAAAGCCACAAAAGTCGGCGGGCCGGAGGAGACCTGAGTCCAGTAGGAGATACTGGGGCTGCGCCCCTTATGAACCGGCGGCGGATGGCGCTGGAGAATCGATTCCAACAGATCATTGAGTTCTGCCGTAGGGATGCGGCGCTGATAATTTTGCAGGATGCGTTCGACATGGGGGAAGATGCGCTGAATCCGTTTGTGGGTCAGGGCCGAGATAAACTCCATCGGCGCATACTTCAGATAAGGCACTCGCTCCCGGATTTCCTTGGCAAAGTTTCCCGCCGAGTTTTCATCTTTTTCCACAGCGTCCCATTTATTGACAAGGATAATCGAGGCTTTCCCGGCTTCGTTGGCCAGGGAAAATACCTTGGCGTCGGTTTCTGTCAATCCTTCCACGGCATCGATCATCAGAAGAACGAGATCGCAGCGTTCCAGAGCCTCTTTGCCGCGAAGCAGAGTGAAATGTTCGAGACCCTGGCTCATTTTCCCCCGCCGCCGAACGCCCGCCGTATCGATCAGCAGGTAACGCCGTCCGTTCACTTCGACTTCCGTATCCACGGGATCGCGGGTCGTCCCTGCGACCGGCGAAACAATGGCTCGCTCGGAACCGCACAATGCATTCAACAAGGTCGATTTACCGACATTGGGACGCCCCAAAAGCGCGATACCGGGCAGGCGGGGCGGTTCTTCCCAGACGGCGGCCTCTTCGGGCAGGTAAGACACCAAATCGTCCAGTAAATCGCCGACGCCCAGCCCCTGCAAGGCGGAAACCGGATAAAGAACCTCGAATCCCAGTTCGTAAAACGGGTGCGTCAATTCGTATTCCCATTGGGGGGCATCGACTTTGTTGACGGCGGCGAAAATGGGTTTATGCAACCGCCGCAGCAGATCGACCACTTCCCGGTCGTCGGGCAGGGGCCCGGCGCGTCCATCGAGAACGAGCAGAATCACCGCCGCTTCCCGGGCGGCGACTTCGATCTGCCGTTGAATGTCCGCATTGAAAGGATCTTCTTCCGGGCCGAAAAATCCGCCCGTATCGACAAGGTAAAAAGTTTTGCCGTTCCAATCCACCAACCGGTATTTACTGTCTCGTGTGACTCCCGGTTGATCGTCCACAATGGCATCCCGGCGGCCGAGAATCCGGTTAAACAAGGCGGACTTGCCCACATTGGGACGTCCAACAATGACCACAGAGGATCGGGGTGCCGAGGAAGAATTCATAGAATCGATACTCTTTCGCATTAACCTTGAATGGTTACTTGAATGGTTACTTTATCGATATAGATAATGTCTGACGCGCTCCGTCTTTCAAGGACTCTCCTTTGAAAAAAAGTAAAAAGCCAATTACCCGTTTAATTCATTCGCTTGTCTTTGTAAGATTGTCTATATTTGAACTGCAGTTCAAATATAGACAGGCGGAACGTGATGAATTTCGACCATATCCGGGGTACCGCAACAGAATATTTCATGTAATACATTGAATTAATATAACTTACATATAATTACTTTTTTGGCATGGTCTATGCTTATAGGGAGAATCATATAATTGAATTGTTATTAACCATATGCCTCAAAGCCGGGTTTCCTGAAAACCCACATAACAGGTTCCTGAGATTAAAGCGTTCGACCTGACTCATCTCGAAAAAGGATACTGCCATGATCGATCCTAAGAGACTATCCGTGGGAAAAGCATACTACTGTGAAAACCTGTTGTTATCCGTACTCCACCGGGAATTTATGAATCTCACAAAAAAAGTCCGAGTGGTAGAGAAACGAAAGGGTTACCGTGCCCGAAAATTATCGGCGTAGGCCGTTAAGAATTCCATAACTTATATTAAGGAGTGACTACTATGACGCCTCATGAAGTACTTAACCTGGTCAAAGAGAAATCGATTAAATTCATCGATTTCAAGTTTCAGGATTTCCCGGGTACGTGGCAGCATTTTACCGTTCCGTCGCACTGCCTGGAGGAAGATTCTTTCGAGGATGGCTATGGATTTGACGGATCCAGCATCCGGGGATGGCAGGCGATCAACGAAAGCGACATGCTGTTACTGCCCGATCCGACGACGGCGTTCATCGATCCGTTCATGGAGATTCCTACTCTATCGCTGACCTGCTCGATTCTCGATCCGATCACCCATCAGCGGTACACACGCGACCCGCGCAATGTGGCCACCAAGTGCATCGAATATATTAAATCGACGGGAATCGCGGATACCGCCTATTTCGGGCCGGAAGCGGAATTCTTCATTTTCGATCACGCCCGGTTCGGCCAGGCCGCCAATTACGGGATTTATGAAATTGATTCAGAAGAAGGAATCTGGAACTCGATTGCCGACGTGGAAGGCGGGAATAAAGGTTATCGTCCCCGCCATAAGGAAGGGTATTTCCCGGTTCCGCCGACAGACGCCTTGCACGATCTGCGATCCGAAATGGTGGACGTCTTAATGAGCATCGGCATCGATGTGGAAGCCCACCATCACGAAGTGGCGACCGCCGGTCAATGCGAAATCGATATGAAATTCGGGCCGCTGGTACAAATGGCCGACCAGGTCATGATGTATAAATACGTGGTGAAGAACGTCGCCAAAAAATGGGGCAAGACCGTTACTTTCATGCCCAAGCCCATGTATGGAGATAACGGATCGGGCATGCACGTGCACTCGAGCCTATGGAAGGGCGATAAACCTCTGTTTGCAGGAGATAAATATGCGGGGTTATCCGATTTGGCGCTTTATTATATCGGCGGTATTCTGAAACACGCCGCCTCGTTGATTGCTTTCTGTGCACCGACCACCAACTCGTATAAACGATTGGTTCCCGGATACGAAGCGCCGGTCAATCTGGCCTACTCGCAACGTAACCGCAGCGCCGCCTGCCGTATCCCGATGTATTCTCCCAGCCCCAAGGCGAAACGCGTGGAGTTCCGATGCCCCGATCCGTCCTGCAATCCCTATTTTGCCTTCTCCGCGATTGCGATGGCGGGTATCGACGGTATTCTGAACAAGATCGATCCAGGCGATCCGCTGGACAAAAACTTATACGATCTTCCTCCAGAAGAGTTGGCAAAGGTTCCTCAGGTTCCCGGCTCGCTGGAGGGCGCGATGGCCGCTCTGGAAAAAGATCACGCTTATCTGTTGAAAGGCGACGTCTTTACCCAGGATGTCATTGATACCTGGCTTTCTTATAAGCGCTCTCAGGAAGTGGATCCGGTTCGCCTTCGCCCGCATCCCTACGAATTCTTCCTGTATTACGATTGCTGATTTCACATCTTATCCATTCCGGCAGAGTCCCGGTTATCGGGACTCTGCCCTTCGATGTTTATAGCAATGGGATTCAGTAGATAATTAATTCGTAAAAAGTTCGATAATAAGCCTGCTTTCCTAATGAGCGGGACTGAATCCCCCGGCTTTTCAGTCCCGTTTTTTTTGTTCTTATCACCGCATTTTCTTCCCACAAAACAGATTCACCGTACGGCATGAAATCCTCTTCCGATCACGGAGAAACCGGGGTTGGGCTGGCGGCCGGCGATGGTTGATATTGCTGGAGTTTTTCGTAGATTTCCTTAACACGGCGCGTCATTTCCTCGGCACTCATGGTATGCAATGCCTCTGCCAGATCGCGCACCTCCTTCTGGATGGCGGGATCGTTTTCCGGACGAGTGTCGGTGGATTCAGCGGGAGCCTGCAGCTCGGCCGGTAATTTGGAACCGGCAGAAGGCAACTGAATGGGAACCAGATTTTTTGGATCAAATCCAGACAGGCGTTCGCGAATCCGGCTCTTTAATTGCTCCAGGTCGCCGCGCAGTTGCGGGTAACTCTGTTCGATTTTCTGATGCATTGCCATCAGCGGTTGCATGAAGGCGTCGATGGCATCCTGTTGTTCGGGATTCTCAGGCGATCCGGTCAGAAATGCCAGAATGAGGAGCGCCACGATAGCGATCAGGATTAGAAATCGTATTGTTTTCATGAACGAATCACCCACCCGTATATTCGGTTGCGCTTTCACTATACGCCAATTGATCCGGTGGAAAAGTCCCGAAAAAGAAGGATATTCATGTCGAAAGGGGATGCCGTTCGGCATCCCCTTTCTCTAAGACAATTCTTATTGACAATTCTTATCGGATCGATCCGGAGTTTACTGCAACATCCAGCCAGATACGCCCGTGCCTTCGTTAACAGTAACTTTCACATTATCAACCACCCAGAAGCCAGCCATATCGCCGTTGCCGCCTGCCGTGGGATCGTTATTGGGCGAGGCATCTTCACCCTGAGCGTGGAAACGGAAAATGACTGCATTCTTTCCGGCCGCCTGGGGAACTTCGAGATAATGCCGCATAAAGTAAGCAGCTTCGGCGTTATCCAGCAATGCAGCGGTGTAAGTGAAAATACGGTTAAATGTAGTACCACCATCCACACTGACATACACATCATAGAAAACCGCACTATTCCCGCGCAACATTTCGGAATCGAATTGCAGGAACACTTCTTTCGCCGACGCCAGGTTCAACGCAGGAGTATCCAGATCGGCCGCTTCACTGGGTTGTCCGGCTTCCGGCGCATAGGGGCCTTCCTGCCATAACGCATATTCCTGTCCCGCCAGCATCAGAATCCAACGGCCATCGGTAATCCCTTTGGGATTGACAGTTTCATCGGGATTGTTCAAATCGATTTTCTCGAGTCCCCACAATTTCGCCATTTTAATAAAGTCGATATGGACGGGGAAACCACCAACCCATTTCAGCGGTTCGTTGAACTGTTCATCCCACAGAGGGCGAGTATCCCATTTCTGGGTTTTCACCGGTGTATTCTTCCATGTCGCCGGAATGCCATTTTTGAAGTCTTCCGATAGAACCGTCTTCGAACCCTGAGGTGCCGGTTTACTATCCACGACAATATTATCCATGACAATCCACCAAGCGTCCGCCGATTCGTAATAACCGATTCGGAAACGAACTTCCGGTTTATTGGCTACTTCCGGGGGGAATTGAATATGCCAACGGCCATGAATCCCGGCGAATGATTTGGTCAGCGAACCGCTGCCGATTTCCGGCCAGCCGCCAATCATTGAGGCCGTATCTACCTTATTGTTAAAGGAATCAATCACACGTTCGGGTTCCACGCCAGTCCAAACGGGAAGCCAGGTTTTTCCGCCGTCCGCGCTTGCTTGCAGCAGAAACAGGCATTCGCCGTTATTGTTGGCTTCGATTTCGGTATCCGCATGGAGCCAAACTTCGCTGGCGCCCACCGTGCTGAATTTGGGAGAAATCGCCCAAATCTCCGCTTTCGAGCCAATGTCATCGGATCCGGAACCCGAGTCGGAGTCCGAGATCAAATACCCGCCATCCGAAGGCGTTCCATCCGCCGTGGGAGGGAAAATGTTCCCGGTGCTGCCGCCAGGACCATCTCCACCTTCCGGCCATTCCGGAGCAATCACGAAATTACTTCCCACCTCGGTTACAAATTCGTTCTGCACAAATTCCCAACCTCTCGAGAGTGCGCCTGCCGTACCGCCGGTGTTAAAATCGTCCGAGAAAAATGCCTGTCCACACGCAAAAGGTCCTACGAGTGCTACCAGTGATAATCCCATTACCAGTCTTTTCATTACGCAATTCTCCTTTATCGTTCCGATCACTTTGAATTCCACTCCAACAAACTCATTTTGTTGTGAGTGCGTCAACCATTCTCATCAACAATGATTATTGCGATATTTGGTTTCTGTGTGTTTTTGATTTTTTTGAACAATCGCTCATAAAAACCTTAACACCCTATCTCTTCTCTCCTTTCTTTTCGCCATGGAATATTCAATCCAAAAACGATTCATACTTTCTTTCTTTCTTTGGATTGATTAAGACGGGCTTATTTTAACATAAATCCATTAAAATACTAATAAATTATCTAAAATGATGCATTAATGCAAAGATAATATTATCACAAATATCATTACGGCAAATCCGTTCCCGGTCCGTACTTCCAGAGATGAAGGGCAATGGAGAGAGAAGAAAACGAATGGATAGATCGTACGGGCCCGGATTGATATCAACGCAACCGCCGTGCAATGCGAAAAGCGAGTTCGAGCGCCTGCGCGCCGTTCAGGCGTGGGTCGCAAGCGGTTTCGTAACATTGAGAGAGATCGGATTCGGTGACGCCGCTGGAACCGCCGATGCATTCGGTCACGGCATCTCCGGTGAGTTCAAAATGCACTCCCCCCAGACATGTCCCCAGCCGGTCGTGAATGGCGAACGTTTGTTCCAGCTCGGAAAAAACTGCTTCCAGCCGCCGGGTTTTCCGGCCATCGCGGGTAATTTCCGTATTGGCGTGCATCGGATCGCAACTCCAGAGGACGGGGTGTTTCGATTTCCGGACGGAGTCCACGATCGGGGGCAGAATTTGCGCCACATTCGTTTCGCCCAGGCGGGTAATCAAGGTTATACGCCCCGGCTCCTTATCCGGATCGAGAATCTGTAATAAATCAAGAAGATCCTGCACCGGCAGAGAAGGCCCGACTTTTATACCGACGGGATTGTGAATTCCGCGCAGGTATTCGACATGCGCGCCATCCGGCTGGGTAGTCCGGTAGCCGATCCAGAGGAAATGAGCTCCCAGATTGTACGATCCCGCAGGCGAACCCGGCCGAGTCAGCGCTTCTTCGAAAGGAAGAAGCAGCGCTTCATGGGAAGTATAAAATTCCACCCGGCGAAGGGATTCGTCGGATCGGCCGATCGTTTCCATGAAAGCGATCGAGTCGTTAATGGCATCCACCATTTTTTGGTAGGCCTCGCGTTGAGGGCAGCTTTCCAGAAAAGCCAGATTCCAGCGTTCGGGATAATGCAGGTCGGCGAATCCCCCTTCGATGAGGGCGCGAATGAAATTCAAGCCCGCGGCGGCGTGATGGTATCCCTCAATCATTCGCGCTGGATCGGCGCGCCGCGCCGATTCGTCGTTTTCCATGCTGTTGATTAAATCGCCCCGGTATACGGGCAGATTACGGCCGTTGACGGTTTCGAATTCGTTGCTGCGTGGTTTGGCGTATTGCCCGGCCAGCCGCCCGATCCGGACAACCGGCTTTCTCGTTGCATAGGTCAACACCATACTCATCTGAAGGAGAACCTTCAGTTTGGATGTCAGCGAAGGTCCCGTGCAATCGGCGAACCGTTCGGCGCAATCGCCCCCGTGCAAAACAAAGCGTTTGCCTTCAACGGCTTCCGCCAATTCGGCTTTCAGGCGATCGACCTCCCCCTGAGCCACGAGCGGGGGCTTGGTACGCAGCGTCTCCAAACAACGTTCCAGATGGGACGGATTATCATAACGAGGTTGTTGGCGAGCGGTTTTGGCGCGCCAACTGGAAACGCTCCATTCGGGATGGGATTTGTCAGGTTTATGATTCGATAATGCCGTCATCGCTCTATACGATCTTCCCGGGAAAAGGTTCCTCCATCAAAATCTGTCACGCAACAATGGAATGTTTTTGACGATCATGACAGGGATCGGGTTCTCAAACAAGTGGATGCAAAGCGAAAAACGCGGACGAGCACCGACTTATTCAGGATATCCACAAAATCTGTGTATAATCTATCAAGTCCAGTAAAAACCAATTCTTTTTTATGCTAACGTTTCACCGATCCATCTCAATTCACCATGCGAAAGGAGAATCGTGAATTACCTTTTTGTGATTTGAAACCTGGATACTGAAATGGATATAACTCTCGATGCCTGTTTCCAAAAAGGAGAATGCCATGAACAAAAAAACAATTGTGCTTCCGATTCTGTTTCTATCCATCATCAATCTTCCCGCACTCGCCCAGAATCCCTCGGATGTTTTGAATTTTGACGAGACCGCCGAAGGCCCCTGGTCTGACATTGCGAAAACCACATTGACGATTCCCAAGGTCGCCAACGGACAGGTCAAACTGGATGGGACGTTGACTTCGGGGGAATACGGGGGATTCGCGGGCGTTCCTGTCGTTCCCGGTGCGGGCGCCTGGATATTGGCCTACGCGCAGGAAAAAGATTGGAAAAGCGCGGCAGACAGCAGTTTTACGTTTTACCTGGCCTACGACGATAATTATCTCTATATCGGGATCGACGTCAAAGACGATGTCGTTCGTTCGAACGATCCTCCCGCCCAGTTCTGGAAAGACGATGCGTGCGAATTACTGATCGATCCCCTGAATACGCATTATGATAGAAACACCGACAGTACGGAGAGCTTTTTCGGTGGCCATATTTATTTCAACTGGGAAGGAAAGTTTTCCGAGTGGGAAAACGATGCGCCGCGCACGACGATTCGCTGGTCGACCCTGGCGGAATGGTCGTATGGGGAAGACAAAGAGGTGTACGGCTTCGGAAAAGAAAAAGCCGGTGGATACGTCACGGAAATAAAGCTGCATAAAACCACGCTGGTCGATCCGCAAAGCGATTTCAAATGGCAGGAAGGCCAGATGATGGGATTCAACATCGGTCTGGACGACGACGATGGAGCCGACCTGGCGCTGCAATACTGGTGGGCCAACCGGATCCGTGCGAAGGGATATAATGAAGAGGAGGCGTTGAATAACTGGACGCCGGAAGAAATCGCCCGGAAGGATTTTCTGAATCCCGATATCACCTTTTACGAACTGGGTATCGACGCCAACGGGCGTTTAACGCCCGGTGGAGCGGGAGAGATCAAACTGGGACCTGCTGGAATCACAACCGTGGGCGAGTGGAGCTTGTTCTAGGCCGAACTCAAAAGAAAATGAAAAAACGGGGTTGCCACCAAGCAGCCCCGTTTTTTTTCAGACGAATAGGCAACCATTATACCTGGTTAGCGGTTTATTTCTCTTCCAGTTTCAGAGAGGCGGAGTTGATGCAATAACGTAAACCGGTCGGTTGGGGGCCATCGTTAAAGACGTGTCCCAGGTGAGCGCCGCAGCGGCTGCAAAGAACCTCGGTACGCACCATCCCGTGCCGGTCGTCCGCGCGGGTGTGAACGCTCTCGTCCTGAACCGGTTTCCAATAACTCGGCCAGCCCGATCCCGAATCGAATTTGTGTTTCGAATCGAAGAGCGCCTGCCCGCAGCATACGCATTTGTAGACACCCTCGCTTTTTGTATTCCAATATTGGCCGGTAAAGGCGCGCTCGGTGCCTTTTTCACGGGTAACGTAATATTGATCGGGAGTCAGGATTTCTCGCCATTCGGCTTCGCTTTTCACGATTTCATATTGCATGGGCATAACCCCTTGATGATTGGCGGATGGCGCTATCGGCCTATCGCAGACGGCGATGGATTCTCCATCCATTATTTCAATCGGTTGGTTTCGTTCCTGGCAGGCGAGCCAACATCCCGCCGAGAGCATTATAAACGGGAAAACGAATCGTTTCATCTTCCAGCAACCCTTTTAGCGATTTTCCTGGAGGATAATAACCGGTGGATTGGTTCCACGAAACAAAAGGAGCCGAGATTATTGTACCGGCTTGACGATACGGAATCCTACAAACGGACGCCGCTCGGCGGGAGGATATCCCAACCGGGAAGCGCTGCGGCATTGACTCACGGATTCCAAATAACTCCCTCCGCGGACGGTTCGTTCGATACCGGAAACCGGCCCGAGTGGATTGAATGAATTACCCGCCGCCGAGGATTCGCCCGGCATGGAAAACCAGTTCTGGCACCACTCCACTGCATTTCCGCTCATATCCCAGAGCCCCCAGGCATTTTGAAGACGGGGAAATCCGACACCCAGTTCGGTGGGCGCATCGCAACGGGCATAGGATACCCACTGGGATTCATTCAGGTCGTCCCCCCAGAAAAAACGCGTGGTCGATCCAGCCCGGCAAGCGTATTCCCACTCTGCTTCGGTCGGCAAACGAAAACCACCGGCCTGGAAATCGAGCGTTCCCGTGGATTCGTCATACGCCGGAACGAGTCCCTGCAAGACGCTTAATCGATTGCAGAACCGGATCGCATCGAACCAGGCGACATTGAGGATAGGATTGTTTTTCTTGTTGACCAGATCGAGTTCGATGGGGGGATCATCCTGCCCCATGACCGTTACCCAATGCGCCTGGGTGATTTCGAAACGGCCAATATAGAGGGGATTCGTCAATGTAACGCGGCGCAGGTCTTCGTCGGTTAAACTGCGTCCCGGCTCTTCCGCGGGAGAGCCCATCATGAAGGTTCCCGCAGGTAGATAGATCATTTGGAGAGGCTTGGCGGCGATATCCATATTCGGCATCGGGATCGTGATCGATTCAGGAAGGGAGGAATCCTGAGGACGAGCGGAAAATTCTTTTCCTTCGAACATCTGCCCGCCATGAACGCCGATCCATTCCAGGCAATCCACCCATACGACAGATGATCCGTTCGCACCGGTATTGGCGACCTGGATGAAAGGCGTAATTGCCATCATATCCTGTGGTTGGTATAACGCTATTAACCGATAGGGTTCCCCGGAACAAAAAGCGGAAGTCTGGGGCATAATCGCGGAGAGCGAACCGTCGGCCAGTTGGATCGGTCCCTTCAACGCTCCGAGCGCGATCGTTGCGTTCGGCGAGTCGGAGCGGAGCGTCAGGCGAAGAAGAACGGGAATTCGGACGGTCGATATGGGTTGAGAGGCATAAATGAACGCCACTTCGCCCGGCGCAACTTCAAAGCGAAGTCCCCGCCGATCCTGGGAGGAAGGAAACAGTGTATCCTCCAACGCCGTCAGGCTGATCTTACCCTCCGGCGCACTATTAAACCCTCCCGGGATCGACAGCCAGCCGTTCTGTTCCAGAGTGGGTTGATCGAACTCATAGGGTGAAGAAAACAGGGCGGCCGCTTGACACTGCAACTCGGAATCGAACCAGAAACCGGGATATTTACGACGGGGATTCACGATCAGGATTTCGAGACGGTCGATCCAGACGGTTCCACCGGATGTTCCCCCAGCCAATTGAACGACGGGGGTGATGGGTAAAAATGAATCGGGTTGATAGAGAAGAGTCAATGTGCTTTCGCGCTCGGCGAAGGGTCTGGTGGAATAATTGGGTTGAAAGGCGATGGAACCATCGGCCTGCCAAATCCCGCCTTTGAGCGCAGCCAGCGTAATCGCGGCGTCGGACGGTTCGGCGCGGAGCGTCAACCGCAAAAGCGCCGGATAACCGCCGGTATGGATGGGTTGCGATGCATAAAGAAAAGCCA
>CAZFOX010000077.1:0-11551 GCA_964520565.1 uncultured bacterium
TGCCCTGGCCGTTGCCTCTCGATTTCCAATCGATCCGGAACCCGATCTTTCCGAGGAGGATATTAATCGAATATCCCAGACCGCGCCGAAGGCTTCGTTGGCCTTTTTGCCGATTCTGCTGCCGATGGTGTTGATCGTCCTGGGTTCGATTGCCGCCTATCCAACCCATCCCTTCGGAGAACTTTGGCATAAAGATGTCATCATGTTTATCGGAAGTCCCGTTGTATCGCTCCTGATCGGTGTGGCGGTTGCGTTTCTGCTTCCCAAAAAACTGGATACCCAAATGCTCTCCACCACCGGTTGGGTGGGACAGGCGCTCACCAGCGCGGCCATCATCATCCTGATTACCGGCGCGGGTGGATCGTTCGGCAAGGTACTTCAGAATTCCGGCATCGCCAAAGCCATCGGCGAGCCGCTGGCCGCCTTCCATCTGGGCATCTGGCTGCCGTTTTTATTAGCTTCCGTCATCAAAACCGCGCAGGGTTCTTCCACTGTCGCCATCGTGACCACGGCATCTCTCCTTAAGCCGCTGATGGCTTCGTTGGGGATCGATACCCCGGTCGAAACGGCCATCTCGGTCGTTATGATCGGCGCGGGTTCGATGTGCGTGTCCCATGCCAACGACAGTTACTTCTGGGTGGTCACTCAATTTTCCCGCATGGACGTTCTGACCGGTTACAAACTGCAATCGCTGGGGACTCTCTTGGAAGGATTGGCGGCGGGAACCGCCGTCTGGCTGATTTATACATTTGTCTGAAAATAGAATTTTCTTTCGCCGATTCTCGCGCGAATGCCTTCATACCATGCCGGAAGGAGATGAATCCATGAAATTCTTTCCCGCCGCTTTGATGATATTCCTGTTCCTGCCGGTTACGCTCTCCTGGCCGGATGCGTTCTGTGACCTGTTCACACCCGTTGTAATCGACAACGCGATTCCCGGCGCGTATCAAGTGGCCGTGGCGGATATCAACCGCGATGGAAAACTGGATATCGCCACGCTCGGCGAAGGGGAGTCGGGAGTCTACTGGTACGAGAATCCCTCCTGGAAACGGCGCATCATTTGTGAAAAGGGACTCAACCGGTTTATCGATTTCGCCTTTTACGATCTGGATCGGGATGGCGAATTGGAATGCGCGCTGGCGTCCGGCTTCAGTCTCGATCCCGCCCAATCGGAAGGAGCGATCTCCTGGCTCGACCGGGAAGGAGATTGGGATCGTCCCTGGACGATCCATGCCATTCATCGCGAACCCACTACCCATCGCTTGCGCTGGGCGGATGGGAACGGCGATGGGATGGCGGAATTGATCGCCGCTCCCATCGCGGGAATCGGTTCCACCCGGCCTTCGTTCGAACAAATGCCTGTGCGCCTGCTCTCCTTTCTCGTTCCCGATAATCCCCGGCAGGACGTCTGGCCCTGTACCGTCATCGACGATTCCCTGCATCTGCTGCACGGGATGATTGTCAGCCGGATGGAAGGAAAGGATGCGATTCTAACCGCCAGCCTGGAAGGGCTGACGATTTTTCTCTGGAATCAAGGGAAATGGGATCGGCGTTCGCTGGCGTCCGGCATCCAAAAAGACGGACATCTGACCGGATGCAGCGAAGTGGCCGTGGGGCATTGGCGAACCGGAGAAAAATTCCTGGCAACCATCGATCCCTGGCACGGTCATCAGGTTTCAGTGTATTCGCCTTTTTCGATGGAATCGCATCGAGAGATGCAACGAACGGTCATCGACGATTTGTATAAAACTGGCCATGCAATCGCGGCCGGCGATTTCGACAAGGATGGCGAAGATGAAATCGTCGCCGGGTACCGGGGGGAAGGCTATAGCCTGTATTATTACGACAATTCATCTCAAGGCGAAAAAACTTGGATTCGCTCGCTTCTCTCCCATGATCTCGCCGTGCAGGGTCTCGCCGTGGCCGATATCAACGCCGATGGACATCTCGATCTCGCCGCCTCCGGCGGCCAGACCCATAATGTGGTGTTATTTGTAAACCGGGGGAACATCAGAACACTTTTAGAGCCTTGAAAAAATTCAAATTTCCTGAATTTTAAATATTTTTTAGCTAGATTTTATTAAAAACTCAATAACGTACAGAGATTCATCCACCAGTCCCCTCGCCCGCCGGGAGAGGGTTAGGGTGAGGGGCGGATTTGCATCCTGCGGGTAGGGACGCCCGCGCTCCAAAATCCTATTGCCCTAGCACCTCAAATAGAAAGGAGATCGGACGTCCCGCCTGTAAGTCTCTCCCCACATAAATTCCCCTTAAAAACCGCAATTCCCCCCCCATCTCGCAAATTAACACACCTTTTTTGCCGTCATCCTCCCTATAGATAGGGAAGTAATTTCTCCGGCCGGAGATTCCCAGGACGCGCAATCGGCAGCCTTTCTTTTTACTAGGCGAGGAAAAGAAAGGTCACAGGCCGTACGGTCAATGCGCTTGCGTCCAACACCCGTTGGGCGCGCCCAACACAATCAACAAATATGGAAACCGGGGATTCGTAAGGTAAAAAGGATGAAATAAAACAAGATTAACAAAATGAAAATTCTCTTCTCCCCCAGAGCGATTTCATTCTCGATAATCGCTTCTCGAGCAGGGTTGAATCTCCTTCAACCCAAAATCTCTTATTTTTAAACCCATCAAATTCCACCAACGAAAAAAGGCCAACCGCTCCGCCGGTCAGCCTTTTTCCCAGGGATGCCTTTGACGGCATCAATCTATATGGAAGCCCTCAAAATACATTTTCTGCCGCAGCCCATACAAATGATCGATGTAATGCATCTTGGCATGGGATGAGCAGGGATGACTCAAAACGCGTACCATTTCTTTCTGTGCCAGTTCGTCGAACAGGGGAAGTGAATACAGGATCTTTACCGGCTCGTTCAAAGCGTACCGCTGCACCAGTTCCCATAGAATATTGGAATCTTCCCGCCTCAAATCCATCGCATCCATTTCCTCGCGGAATCGCATGGTTTGCAGATAATGCCGATATTGACGAAGAAAAACGGGAAACAGGATAAATGCTAATGCGGTACTAAAAAGGATGACAAGAAGGAAAACAGGAGAAACTTCAGACGGATTCCAGACTTTCACCGAAAAAATCGTATCCATGATGTATCGCCTCTCTAACCAGATCAGTCATAGCAAGTAAATCTTCACTATCCATTATCGGTCAGCGGCGAAAAACTTGATATCGAACAGAGAATATTTTTCGCGAGGCCATACGCCATTTTATTTCGTAATGCGTGGCATTTTCGTCGGCCTCCTCAAAATCCTGAATCGTTTCCTCGCTGGTAGTTTCCTCCAATACCCGAAAAAGCCCGCTTTCCAAAAGCCGGGCGTGGGTTTCGTGGAAATACTCTTCATGGTCGGTTCGCAGATAAAGTATCCCTTCTTCGGACAATGTTTCCGCCATTTTTTCAATAAAACGGGGATTAAACAATCGGCGTTTCTGATGGCGTCCCTTGGGCCAGGGATCGGGAAAATAGACATGATAGGCTTGCACGGATTCCGGACGGATCAACAATTTTAACACGAAATCGGCGTCCAGGCAGAGGAAACGGCAGTTGGGGCATGAGTCTTTGGATGCTCGTAAAAGGCCAATACGAAGGAACTTCCGCGATCGCTCGATAGCGATGAAATTAACATCGGTACGCTTTTTCGACTCCGCCAGGATAAAACGCCCCTTCCCAGCGCCGATTTCAATCTCCACAGGATTTCGATTCCCGAAAACCCTAGGAAAATCAAGGCATTCATCGATGCTTCCCGGTGCGATCAGAATGCGATCCATCTCCGGTGTATACTCATAAATCGTCTTGGCCATTGAACTTAAATCCAAATCTCGACCCGTAAAAAGTATCGCGTGAAAACCAACGAAAGAATTTAAAGATTGCTTCGCTTCGTTCGCAATGACACGAATGAATCGCTATATCATCGCAATCCCTCTCCATCTAACTCCTGGGACATGATATCAAGATACCCTTTTTCAACGAAACGGGTGCCAAGGGCGGCGTATTTTCCGCCCTTGCGATACTTTTCGACATCCAAAATATTTATGTATCAAAGAAACGCAGTGAAGCAATCTTATGACAATCCGATTCACTGGGTGATTCACTGTAGATCGAATAGTGTATCCCCAAAACGAACCTTCTCCAACCAATTCGAGACAAATTCAAAAGAGTATTGATCCAAAATGTCTTTATCTGAGTCATCATAAAATCAGTGTAATCTGTGGTTCAGACAAAAACAAATCCGAATCCACCTCTGTCATTGCGAACGCAGTGAAACAATCTCAAAAGTAACCAATGCACCCGTATTCCAAAAAAGGAACGAACGATGTCCACGAACACACAAATCCAGGTAAACGGCATTTCGTATCCAGTCGCAGGGAATCCCAACCGGACTCTATTGCATGTCCTGCGGGAAGACCTCAATCTGACTGGAAGCAAGTACGGCTGTGGAGAAGGCCAATGCGGATCGTGTACCGTCCTGGTGGATGGTTCGCCGGTTCGTTCGTGCATTACCCCGGTCGGGAAAGTGGCGGGGAAATCCATCCTCACTATTGAGGGTTTGGAAAAAGATGGCGTTTTGCATCCCCTCCAACAAGCCTTTCTCGATATCGGCGCCCTGCAATGCGGATACTGCACGCCGGGAATGATTGTGGCTGGCGTGAGTCTATTGAACGAGAATCCCGATCCCCAGAAAGAAGACATTCTTCGGCATATGCAGGGTCATATCTGCCGTTGCGGTACCTATACGCGGATCGTATCGGCCATTCAAAAGGCCGCGCAGGTTATGCGCGAGGAGAACGGACGATGAACAAACCAACCCTGGATCCATTGTTCCTGGAACTGGAACATCTTGAACGGCAAGAGGAGATTACCGGAGAATTCGATCTCCGGCGGCGCGATTTCTTTAAAATTCTGGGCGGAGGCATTCTCGTCTTATCACTCTGGGACAGGACAGCGTCAAGCGCAGAACTTTCCCAATCGCGCCGGTTCGCGGCCGGAAAAAGAGAACCGCCCGAAATCGGAGCCTGGATTCATATCGGCGACACTGGGCTCGCAACCGTTTATGTGGGGAAAGCCGAAATGGGACAGAATATCCGTACTTCGCTGGCCCAGGTGGTCGCCGAAGAACTGCCCGTTCCATTCGATTCCATCCAACTGGTCATGGGCGATACCGATCTGACGCCATACGACGCCGGAACCTTTGGCAGCCGCACCACCCCGTTCACCGCGCCGATTCTCCGCAAGGCAGCCGCAACCCTTCGGGAAATTCTATTGGATTTGGCGGCGGAGAAATGGAAAGCGGATCGCAGTGAACTCGAAACCCAAGACGGAAAAATCCTCAACAGAAAAAGCCGGGAATCGCTCTCCTTCGGCCAGTTGACCGAAGGACGCGAAATTCTGAAAATCATTCGAGACGATATAACAACTATCTCGCCATCGGCTTGGAAAATCGCTGGAACCTCCGTGCCCAAAGTGGATGGACGGTCGTTCGTAACGGGAAAACATCGCTATTCGTCGGATATGAAACTCCCCGGCATGCTCTATGGCAAAGTCCTTCGTCCCAGTGCGTTTGGAGCCGAATTGGTTTCGATGGACAGCCGCGAGGCTGAAACCATACCCGGCGTCACAGTGGTTCGCGATGGCGATTTCATCGGATTGACAGCTCCTGACGAATACACGGCGATCGACGCTCTCCGAAAGATCAAAGCGGAATGGAAAACCTCACCCCAACCATCCGAGAAAACCCTCTTTGACGACTTAAAGAAAAACGCCTCCACCCGCGGGCGAAACGATGCCTTCCAGGCCGGCTCCATCGAAGACGGCATGGCAAGAGCCACCCAACGGCTCGCACAAACCTATACGATCGCCTATATCGCTCATGCCCCTCTGGAACCCCGGGCGGCTCTGGCGCATTGGCAGGATGGCAAACTGACCGTCTGGACGGGAACCCAACGCCCCTTTGGCGTTCAGGAAGAACTCCAGAGGGCTTTTGAACTTCCCGAAGAACGCGTACGGGTGATTATGCCCGATTGCGGATCGGGCTATGGCGGAAAACATTCAGGCGAATGCGCCGTCGAAGCGGCGCGGCTCGCCCGGGCGGTTCAAAAACCCGTTAAATTGGTCTGGACGCGGGAAGAAGAATTTACCTGGGCTTATTTTCGCCCAGCAGGAACCATTGATATCAAAAGCGGCGTTACGCAGGATGGGATGGTCACCGCTTGGGAATTCCATAATTACAATTCCGGAGCGGCGGGGATTCAAAGTAAATACACGATTCCCAACCAATATATCGAGTATCATCCCAGCCAGTCTCCTTTACGACAGGGGTCGTATCGCTGCCTGGCCGCCACCGCCAATCATTTCGCCCGCGAAACGCACATGGACGAACTGGCGCATGCGGTGGGAATGGATCCCCTGGAATTCCGCTTGAAAAATATCCAGGACGAACGGTTCCGCGACGTGCTGATCGCCGCCGCGGAACGGTTTGGATGGAAAGACGTCAAAAACACACCCGAACGGGGATTCGGCCTCGCGGGTGGATTCGAAAAGCAAAGCTACGTCGCCGCCTGCATCGAAATCGCCATTGATCGGAAAGAGGGTGGAGTGAAGGTTGTTCGGGTTGTGGAAGCATTCGATTGCGGTCCAGCAATCAATCCCGACCATCTTCGTAACCAGATCGAGGGTATGATCCTCATGGGAATCGGCGGCGCATTATTTGAGGCCATTCACTTCGAGGAAGGGAAAATCCTCAATCCCCGCTTTTCCCGCTACCGGGTTCCCCGGTTTCAGGATACTCCCTCGATCGAAACCCTATTAATGGACCGGAAGGATATCCCTCCGGCGGGCGGCGGAGAGACACCGATTGTGGTTATCGCTCCGGCCATCGGAAATGCAATCTTTAACGCCACCGGCATCCGCCTTCGATCGATGCCTCTGATCCCCCATGGATTGAAATTTTGAGTATTGAAATAAAAAGGACAAAGCCGCTTCCCGTTTTCGGCAAGCGGCTTTGTCACATTGGGGAGGAGGTATGAGAATAGAGAGAACTGGACTCTACTTTCTTATTCGCTTTTGATTCGGATTAAAAATACCTGGCGTTGCGATTCAGGTATTCGTAATAGTTCTTTCGGCGCTGACGTTCCATTCGCGCAAAGTCGCGAAGGACATCGATTTCTTTGGAATTCAACTGATAACGATCGGCCAGATTATTGAACCGGCGATTATAGAAACTGACTGGTTGTTCCTGGGGCGATTTTTCTCGCAGCCGCATGAACCAGACGGCCAGGCAGATTGTGATTAATCCAAAACCGCTCAACAGTAGCACGTAGGCTACATTCCCTGAGATTACCATTGCATCGATCATTGCATTCATCATCGGTACTCCTTTTTGCCTTTCTTTTCTTACTATACGAAAGACCAGCCAAAAAAATTCAAAACCTCCTGAAATCCTTGATGCAGTGTTAAATTGTTTACCCAAAGAAAAAAGCAATCCCCATACCAAAACCAACGAATCTTGTTGATAAATCGTAACCGGGATCAAAAGAGTATTTCAAAATAAAGTTAATATATTCAATGATCTATTTGTATATTCTATGTTATATATATGGGATATCTCGGTTTGAAATTTTTTTTGCTCTTTACTCAATCGAATTAATCAATAAACAATTTGCTAATCTTAACTTAGGGATACTGTCCCAGATTCGGACAGTCGGGGTTTCCTGTGTTCCGAAATCGTACAGCATTATTGGGATACCTTCCTTATGGTACTTTATTCATATCCATGAGTGTTCACGAACCAACAAATCAGATTAACCGGCTTTGAAGACTTGTAGCCAGTCAGTCGTCTTTTCTGGATTTTTGGGTAAGGATTACTCAACCGGTCTCGGTAATCTGAGTAAATAATGCTCATTCGTAAGAAGTTGGATTGCAATACATCTCTTTCCTGTATACTCACTCTTTGGAGTGACAAATCGGTGGAAAAACGATATCTTACTCATATTGATTGTTTAATTTATGTCAGGTTGTTTCTTCTTTTTTCCTATCCTATCCACCTGGAGGTTTCTAATGTGGCGTAACGTATTTGGATGGATTGTTATTTTGGGGGCGATTGGGGTTTTATCGTCCAACGGTGACGTGGTTATTAATGAAATTATGTACCACGCTCGATCCAACGATCTCGATGCGGAATATCTCGAATTGTATAACTCATCCGGTCAGGACATCGATTTATCCGGTTGGACCCTCCAGGAAGGAATCGACTATTCCTTTCCACAAGGTACCACGATTGCTGCCAACGGATACCTGCTGGTTTGCCGGAACGAAATATTTATCCGAACTTTGTACAATCTAAGCGGTTCGGTGAATACGGTGGGCAATTTCGCTCCTTCCAAACTTTCCAATGCAGGAGAAGAGATTCGTTTATACGATAATCAGGGCATCGAAATCGACCGGGTGGAATACAGCGACAATACTCCCTGGCCGAAGGAAGCCGATGGAAATGGGGCTTCGCTCGAATTAGTGCATCCGCTGGTTGATAATAATAACGTCCTGTATTGGAAAGCCAGCGTTCGCCCAACTCCCGGGCTGGCGAATAGTACTCTGGTAACCACGGTTCCCCCTCGTTTACGCGAGATTCGCCGTCTTCCCTCATCCCCCATTTCCAGCGATGCCGTCCGCATTGAAACCGTCTTTGCCCAGGACGATCAATTATCGGCGGTTACACTGAATTACACCGTCAATAGCGCTTCGCCGAAAACGATCTCCATGACCGGGCAAGGAAACGTATACTCGGCCGAGATTCCCGCCCAGGCCGATGGATCGGTGGTGGAATATACCGTCTCCGCTGTAAATACCGAGAATTTTCAAATCGTGGCACCCTTCGGTCAGAACGCCGAACGATTTCTCTATCAAGTGAATAACAGTCCCGCCGCAGCGGGTTCGATCGTCATCCACGAAATCATGTATAACTATCCTTCCCAGGATGGCGTGGATCGAGAGTGGATCGAACTATTCAATCCCTCTTCGCAGGCGAGGGATATCTCCTTGTGGTCGATCAAGGATTCCAACGACTTGCACGTTTTCCGGATTCCCCGCGGGACATCGATTGCCGCGAATGGATTTTTGGTCGTTGCCGTGGAAAAGGATCCGGGCTGGCAATTCCCAACGCTGACCGGACTGCCTTTTTCCTTGAACGACAAGGGAGATGCCGTTCGCTTATTCGATCCCAACGACCGGCTGATTGCCTCAGTGGAATATAACGACAATGGCGAGTGGCCGCAGGGAGCGGACGGAGAAGGCGGCTCTCTGGAACTATTACAGGTTAACCGCCCGAATGGAGAAGCCAACAATTGGGCGGTATCCGGAGCGGGCGGCACTCCGGGCAAACCGAACGCCCGCGCCATCGCCGATCCAAACTATCGGGATTACGACATCGTGATCAATGAGATTTTCTACCATCCCGAAGAGGAAGAGTACGATGGAAACCTGCAAAAAGAATACATCGAACTCTATAACCGTTCTGATAAAGCCATCGATCTTAGCGGGTGGTATTTCAACAATGGAGTGGAATTTGTATTCCCGCAGGGAACCATTATGCCCGGTAATGGCTATCTTCTCGTCTGCCGCGATACGAGTCTCTATCCCGAAGTCACGAACAAGACTGGTAATTTCATTCTCCAACTCAACAATGCTGGCGAAGCCCTATCTCTGACTAACGACCTGGGAGTCGTGGTCGATTACGTTCGTTTTAACGATAAGTTTCCCTGGCCGGTCCGTCCCGACGGAGATGGCAATTCACTGGAATTGATAGCGCCCTCCGGCGACAACCGGCAGCCTTTCAACTGGCGAAGTGGACAACCTTCGAGCCCGGGCAAACCCAATGCGGCGATCGCACCCAACGAACCTCCCCGGATATTCAATATCCTCCATACACCCCGCTACCCGAGCGCTTCCACCAGCGAACAACAAACTGACGAAAAAACCATCGTTCAGGTGGGCGAAACATGGCGGTATTTTGAAGGGACACAAGCTCCGCCCAGCAATTGGACTTCACCCGATTTCGACGATTCATCCTGGAAACAAGGTCGGTCGGGATTCGGTTTCGGCGATAACGACGACAACACCGAATTGAACATGACCAATCGCTATCTCAGTGTTTTCGCCCGTAAAACGTTCACACTCGACAGTGTCGACGGATTCGCCAATCTGGTGGTGGGAATGGACTACGACGATGGTTTTGTGGCGTATCTCAATGGCGTCGAAGTGGCGCGCTCCAATATGAGCGGAAATCCGCCCGCTTTCGACCGGGCCGCCGACGGCAACCACGAAGCGGGAGCGATGGAGAGTTTCGATATTTCCAATTTCATCAAGAACCTGCGCAAAGGCGTCAACGTACTGGCCGTGCAAGGTCATAACGTCAGCTTGGGAAGTTCAGATTTCTCCTTGATTCCCTCTTTATCCACGATTCGCGTGCTGGAAGCGGGCGAAGACGAATCGGATTCTCTTCTGATTACCGCCCGGGTGGAGGATGCAGATGGTCTTTTGGAAGTCATACTCCACTACCAGCGATGCAGTTCTCCCTTTGGAACCGGCCTGGTATTGGGCGAATGGAAAGTTGTGACGATGGTGGACGACGGAACCGGCGGTGACAAAGTAGCCGGAGATGGCATTTTCTCTTTCAAACTAAATTCCGCCGAAACCCTGCGTCCCCGAGAAATCTGGCGTTACAAGGTTTCCGCAAAAGACAAGACCGGTCAGGAAGCCGTGATGCCGCTGCCCGGTGAAAAAATCGAAACGCTCGCTTTCTTTGTCGAAGACCGGCTGGATATGCCTTCGTATCCTACGATCTACCTGTTCATGGAACGGTCGGTATTGGATTGGCTGAACCGGAACGTGGATTCCGATCAGGAACAGCCTTCTCTGGTGGTCATCGATGGGGAGGTATACGATCTGACGAACAGCGGGGGGATTCGCTATCGCGGCAACGTTCTGCGGGATAAACCGAAAAAGAGTTGGAAAATCCAATTTCCGAAAGACAATCGCTGGAATGGACGCCGGACATATAACCTGAATGCGAACTACCAGACTTCGCCGCTGCTGCGGGGCGAATGCGGTTTTCTGGAACACCTGGCGTATCAATTCATGCAACAGGTAGGCCTTCCCGCCGCCGATACGCAGCATTACCGGGTAATGATGAACAACGCTTACTACGGCCTCTTTATCGGCATCGAACAGTACAATGAGGATTTTCTGAACGATCACGGAATGCCCGCCGAAACCCTGATTTTCAAAGCCGGCATCAAAGCGCGGCGCAGTTATATGACTCCGGAAGCCAACTTCCAGGCGTATGCCGACAAGTACGAAAACGCCATCGGGCGGGAAGACGATATCGCCGCATTGATCGCCTATATCGAACAATTGAATACCGCCGAGGATTTAAAGACCTTTTTCGAAGCCAATCTCGATATAGAAACCTATTTGGATTACCTCGTCTCGGTGGCTTTCCTCTCCCATGTGGATAGCACGGAAAAGAATTA
>CAZFOX010000078.1:0-11543 GCA_964520565.1 uncultured bacterium
TTCCCTGATTGCGGTGGTTGCTTCCATTACCATTGTCCTGGGCGGATTCGCCATCAAACAATATCTGAATTATAAAAACAAATGGATCGAGTTCTTAAACGATGTCACACAGAATCTCTTCTTCCGCAGTATCAGCATCAATTCCGGCGTTTTTCAAAGCCTGATCGACACCGCCGAAGAGGAAGAATGCAAAGAGGCCATTCTCGCATACTATCATCTGTTGACTCACAAAAAATCCATGACCCCCGCAGAACTGGACGCGCATATCGAAGCCTGGTTCCGAGACCGGTTTCAAACCGACATCAATTTCGATATGGAAGATGCATTGCAAAAATTACAGTGCCTGAAAACCGCCGTCGATCCCACAATAAACCGCAGTGAAACTCATTTGATCGAACGCGCGGAGGATGGAAAACTAACCGTCCTTCCCTTGGATCGGGCAATTCCGCTTCTTGACGCCATTTGGGATCAAATCTTTCAATATCCTCCCTGCGAATCTTTTCGGAAGTGAATTGAATGGTCGTTATTTCAATCGCTCGGGTTGCGTTATACCCGTTTCTCCTTCGCCCAGGATTCGATCTTCTACCAGGGTCCCCCCCCTCTCGATACGAATTGAACATCGGGGATATCCTTCCGACATCAGGAGAATCCGAGCGGATAGATCCTTCCATTGAATCTGAACTCCTTTTTCATGCCCAGTGCCGATAGATTGGATATGGGCTTCTTCCAATGAATTTACGAGCCCGGCTTGCAATACATGCAGAAACAAATCGCTCTCGCGCTTATCTTCGGGAGAAATCTCCAGCCGCCATTTTCCCGCTTCCGGATCGTCTTTGCTGGTTGGCGGGTAGTTTTTCCCATTCACCCAATATTCCCGGCCGGAACCTCCAATCTTCTCGGCAATAGGCGATTCCGGGAGAAGCGTCCAACCAACCAGAATTCCGTTCCCATTTCGGATTGTGAATCGATTCCCTTCCCGCTCCGGTTCGTTTACACTGTGCAAAAGCCAGGTTTTACGAAACGACGGATCGGTCGATACCACCCGATCGAACACCACAAAAAAGTCCGGTTGAATGTGGATGAATTGGCGCGTGAAACTACGCAGTTTCTGGGGATGATAAGCGCGGGACGCATCGCCGCAAATGTAAGTAAAATTCGGCGTATTGTAATACTGCGTGATGTCGGCAACGTCGGACGATCCTCCTTTTTTATAGTCCCCCACTCGTTCGATGGCGATGCCTCGCATTTGCCCCCCGTCGTTGCTCCCTCCCGAACCTTCTGCCGACCATACTTCACCGGAGAAGATTTCGCGCGGATCGAAGATCAGAATACCGTTATGCGCGATGGTTCGGCAATAATAATTGGCTCGATGGCTGCTGTACTCGTTTACACCACTGTCGATAGCGAGGCTTCCACCCTTGTGGATCACAAAGGAATTTGCATCCAGATGCTGATGGCCGGCATAAAAATCGCCGCATTGAAACAACAAAAAGGTATCGTCTTTCGATTTCCAGCCCGAACGGCTTACAACCCAACCGAGTTTTTTAAAATGACGCGCTAGCGGTAACGTCTCTGGAGACACCGCTTGCAATTTTGGATCTCTCCAGAGAATCTCCTTCCACGCCTTTTGCTTGTATTTCCAAGGAATTCGATCGCCGAGCCACTGCGCGTAACCGTCGCTGCATCGAGTCCCCACCAGATGAATAAACGATTTTAAGTCTTCGCCCGGCTGGAAACCGGAGGGACAATCTTCCGCCTTGACAAAACTGCCGTCGTGCGGGCGTTGGCAATAGAGATGCCAAAAAGACTGTGTTTTAAAAAACGGAGAATCGGCAAACCAATCTTCTCCGGTTGCCACTCGCCACATTTCCACGGTATGAGCCAGGGGACACGCAAAGCCCCAGTCGTTGTATGAAAATCCTTCCGCTTGTCCCCCGTCATCACCGGCAATTTCATTGGCGGCGGGTACGGCGTGTTGGATCAGCAAATCCCGGCCGATTTTCAAAAAGCGTTCCGCCGCTACATCGTCGACGCCGTCACCGTACAGGACGACACCGATGTATATCACCGACAACGTTTCGTTGATGAAATGATTGTTGAAATCGCTGTGCCGCCAGAGCGTCAATAGGTAATCGCCCATCTGAACGAGTGCCTGTGCGCATTGTTTTTTCTCTTCTTCCTGGAGCCGGTCGAAAATCCAGTCGTAACAGGCAGCCGCCTGACGGATATATTCCGGCGTCAGGTATTGATCTTTAGGAGGATTCTTCCACAATGCTTCTAAATACGCTTTTGTTTTCTGCGCATACAGGTCGCATCCCTCGACGATATAGAGGAAAGCAGGCAGCATCATATTCGTCATATCGCTATACCCGACACCCGGCGTTTGATCCAAAATCCACCGTGTTGTAAGAAGCGCATCGTAAAGAGGCTTATATTCTTCCCGGCATCGGCGCTGGATTTCCGGGATTGTGTCTTTTGTTAGGTAAATGCGAGGATGATCGCCTCGAATAGCGCTTTGCGTACAGGACGGAAATGCGAGTGACAATCCAAAGCAAACAGTCAAGAATAAATGCCATTTCATAAGAATACTCCTCGGGTTTGAAAATCATTCTTCGACGATACATTCTCTTCGAGAGCAACGAGTGTCAAAACAACCAAAAAATCGAGAATCCATGAGAATAAACAATGGTTGCTCTCATTCCTTCCCATTCAATACCATGTATTCGCGTTGAAGGATTTTTGTTTTCCCTTCGCGTTCCACGCGAACGGTCAATATATTCTGGCGTCCCAGGCTGCGTATCAAGGCCTGGAACGTCCCATCTTCCCGGACCCTGATTTCCCGATCGTTGACGGTTAACTTCGCGCCAGGCCTTGTGACTCCTTCCAGTAACAAAACGGCCGGCGATGGAACAAACGGCGTATCCTGCGAAGGAAGCGTATTGAACAGGATCAAAGGCTCTTGTATAGTTGACTCCACCTCCTTGGCAAGTTCGTCCCGGATTTTTCGCAGGGTATCGGCGTTTCGCTCGTAATCGGTGAACGACCGCACGATGCGGGAACAATACTCCAAACTGCGCGCCTCCGTATCGATCTTCCCGGTAGAATTCCCCAATCGTTCCGCCGTTTCCGCGATCTGTTTTTCCAGCAATTTCAAATATTCGAAATCTTCCACGCTGTCGCGTTGCGTCTGCCAACGGATCGAATTGAGAGGGCCGTTCTTGCCGGGATACACCACATGCGTATCGCCGGGGGGCAGATCGCTTTGCGGCGGCCCAAAGGGATCGTCGCCCCAGAAATTCCATCCCCAATGCAAATAGCCGGGAATGTCGTACCGGTAATTGATCCAATGCAGCAACCGTACTTTCATCAACGGATAATCGAGAAACCGGTTCATCCACCTCCCGGTGGGATGCAGGCAGATATAAAACCAGAGTTCGTTGCCTGATTTTCGCGCCCGGTCGTAATAGGGATACCAATGATAGACCTGATTGAGTTTCGGAACCCAAACCTCCAGCAACCCTTCGAATCCCGCCGTTTCGATGGCGTCGATACGCCGGATTTGGGGGGCGTATCGATGGACGAATTCGGAGGCTTTCTTCCAGGGTTCGAAATTATGATCGGAAGGCTCGTCGCAGACGTGGATCATCGAACGCTCCAGCCATCCTTTTTCCGCCAGATGGTTCTGAAGCGCCACGAGAAATGGCCCCAATCCCTCCTCCGGAGACAGCGAAACGGATTGCCCACTCTGACGATCCGTTGCCTGAACTTCACTCAATAAAATTTCTTTCGATTCCCACCCGCCTTCTCCATGATGGGCGACATGCGATATCTCGATCCGGTCATTCACCCCGGCATCGATAAACGTCTGAACGTACCGATCGAAAATCGAGTAATCAAAAGTCAATTTCCCATCTGCCTCGCGCCAGGCCTTAATCGTCCAGGGAGAAATCAGGAACACATTTTCCCGATGTTCGGCCATGTTGCGGGCGTAGTCCGCCAACACGCCAAAGAAAGCATCCGACCACAGTTCCACACCGTGCGCCTTGGCGATATTCCCGGTGTTGAACCAATTGGTCATCAACAGGTTCCGTTCTTCCGGCAGGGAAAAACCGTATACATGAACTTTCACGGGAACCGTCGTTTTTTCTCCATCCGCCTCGATAGAAATTTCGCCTTCATAATCTCCGGCTGGAGTGTCTTTAGGAACGAACAGATCGATCCAGATGGGCTGCGTAAAACCGGCGGGCACAGATATAACCGATTCTTCCCGTAATACATCGGGAATCTGTTCCGGCGCTTTACAGATCAATTCATCGGAAGGAGTCGAAGGCGTGTTTTTCTGGATGGAAATAAATCCCACAAACTGGCAATGGATATTCGACGAGCCGATAACGCCCGTTCCGTTCACCTGCCGAAATGAAACCGCCGACACGCGCAGCTCGCGCGTCTCTTTTTCAGACCGAAAAGCGATCTGCGCCGATTCCCATTCATTTCCGGCACAGGTTACGACTATCGAATTCTGGAGAGCGGCGGGAGGCAGCGTGGACGGGAAGACTTTTAACAAAACGTCCACCACCCAAACGATATAAGCGAGTTGTACCATCATCGTTACTCCCTTCTGTTGACACGAAATCGGAGAATACAATCGCACAACATTCACCAGGTTTAACAGGATTCTAATTTATCCTGGAGAACCGGATATTCCTCGCCAGTTTCATATCATAAATGAGAGGGAAAAGATATGGAGAAGGGAGTCAGGATTGGCCGAGAACCTTTTTGAAATGCCGCAGAGAACGCCGTTCCTGATGAGTGACGAAAGTGGTAGCTTTACCTTTGGCGCCCGCCCGGGCGGTGCGGCCGATGCGATGCAGATGGTCTTCAGGCGCTTCCGGCAGGTCGTAATTCACTACATGCGCCACGCCTTCGATATCCAATCCCCGCGCCGCGACATCGGTAGCGACCAGAATTTGATATTTCCCCTCGCGAAAGGCCTCCATCGCCTGCAACCGCTTGCTCTGATCGATATCGCCATGGATACGCGTCGCCGGATATCCGGCGATCTTGAGCCGCTGCGCCAACCGTTCCGTAGAACGCTTGGTACGAGCGAAAACGATAATCGGACCGGTCTCTCGATCCAGCAGTTCAAAAAGAACCTTTTCTTTCTCTTCCGGCGAAACGTAAAATACTTCCTGCGATACGGCACCCAGCGGTGTCAGGTCGGGCGATCCGGCATTGACGTAGACCGGATCCTTTAGGTTCACACCCGTAAGTTTTCGCAATTCGGTGGGAATGGTCGCTGAAAACAACATGGTCTGCGGGTGTTCGTAAAAACAACGGAATACGTTAGAAATCTGCGGCAAAAAACCCATATCCAGCATCCGGTCGGCTTCGTCCAGAACCAGAATCTCCGCCGAATCGATGCGCAAATGCCCCCGCGACTGGATGTCCAAAAGCCGTCCCGGTGTGGCGATCAGGATATCCACACCATCGCGTAAACCCAGCATCTGGTCGAGAATGTTATCCCCGCCATATACGACCAGAGTTTTCAGGCCGGTATCCACGATAATTTCTTCCACGACATCCTTGATCTGAATCGCCAGTTCCCGGGTGGGAGCTAGAACCAACGCTCGTAAACCTTTCCGGGGATACGCCAAGAGGCGCTCGACGATGGGGATGGCAAACGCCAATGTTTTACCCGTACCCGTCTGCGCCCGGCCGATCAAATCGCAACCTTCTATCGCGGGAGGAATCGCCAGGGTTTGAATAGGTGTGGCCGTCTGCAATCCCATTCGCTCCAGATTGCGTAAAACAGCCGATGAGAGACTCATCGCAGAGAAGGGTTCGCATTCAATATCGTCTTCGTCTTCTTCCTCCTCTTCATCCTCGATCCCGGTTTCCTCCGAAATGGAATCGAGAATAGAGGCTTGTGAATTGAACGATTTCTCAACCGGCCTGGAACGTTCCGAACGCTTACTATCTCTTTGCTCTTGAATCCATTGCCAACCGGATTCATCCGTTTCGCTTACCTCGACGATACGATCCGATATTTCGCATTCCTTCAGACAGCGTAAGGCACCAGCGATATCCTTTCGATTCTTAAGAAGAACGTAGGCCACAACGACTTCCTCCGACGCTGTGTCGGCGGGACGAATCCAAATATCCTTCCAGAATACCTGATTGGCGCTGAGTATTTTTTTTAACAGGGAAGTATGAATCAATGCGGGAAGGTTGCGAATTGTGATCGACGGGTCCATCAAAAGCCTTTCAAGAATGTATCCCCAGGTAAGAATTTACTAAAATGTCCACTTCATTATATTTTATTCTGCCGCGAATGTAATTCCTTTGACATGGTTTGTTTGCGATTCCTTTTTTACACAAACTGTAAGTCTGTTTAAAAATAAAAAGGCAGGCAGAACGACCGGTTCCACCTGCCTTTTTCAATTGGCAATCTATCACCCTAGCGGGAGAATGAATACTCTTGCGAATCCGGCAAGCGATATTACACTTTTCGTCTGCTGAGGATATCCTCCAACGTTTTTTTCACGTCGTCCTCCGCTTTGGCGGCGGCTTCCTGAAGCGCCTTATCCACGGATTGCCCCTTCATGGCGATCAGCGTTTTGACAGCCGTATCGCGTACGATATACAGTGGACGATTCAGTTGCCGGATGATGGCGGCAACGATCTCCGGCCGGTCGATATTCGAGGCACTGACAATGGCGCCACAGATGAAATGTTCTTCGATCTCCTCATCGTCATTGTCAAGAAAATCGGTCAGGAAATCGATGGGGAAATCGTATTTCCCTCTTTGAATCTGCCCGTCGCAGAAGCGCAGTACACTATCCATAAGGATTTTTTTCTGCCGGTACGATAATTTCTCAAAATTGGGCGGATCGGTTTCCGGCATGATTCCAATGCGGGCGATGGCTTTGGCGGCGGCCAGCGCCAGATCGAGATTCTCCGATTGCATATAATTTTCAATGGAGGGAACCGATTTCTCCGCCTGAATATATCCCAACGAAGCGATGAGACGCGGCAGGAAATCGGGGTCCACGCGATCCAAGGCGCCGATTAAAGCATCGACGGCCGGTTCGCAAGAAATTCGTTCCAGGCAAAACACCGCTTCCTCGCGGAGTTCCTTCACCAGGAGCAACGGCGCGATATAGGGAACCGAATCGCCGTCTGCCAGCAGGGAAAGCATCCGAAGTGCAAATGCCCGTATGGGCTGAGGTTCTTCGGTCAATAACATGAGCAGGTAATTGGTTACCACTCCGCGGCTGGGATTGTCTTTCTTTTTCCCCACCGAATGCACGATTTTTTCGATACATTGCCGGGCGGCTTTCTGAATGGACATGGTCTCGGAAATCAGTAGTTTCCCGAGCGGGACGATGACTGCGGATTCCTGCCGGTCGGCTCTTTTCCAGGCCGCCAGTTGCTTGGCTGGATCGCCGCTCTGCACGTCCGCCAGAAACGAGTCCCGATCCGAAGCGGTGGCGCTCGAAACCGCCGCCAGCATGGTTCCACTGGCCAAAAAGCCCCGGCGTGGTTGATTCAATTTGGATGTTATCATGATTCCCATCTCCTTTTTCTTTTTCAATTACAAATTCCATTCGCCCCGGCCGGGACGGCGGAGCAGACGACTGGCTTCCTCATCGCCGAGGACGCATTCTTTCACTGGATCCCAGTGCAGCGTACGGCCAAGCCACCAGGCCAAATTGCCCAGAATACACAAGGTAGCGACACGATGGGCGGCTTCGATGTGCATTATCGGTTTTTCGCGGCTACGCATGCAGTTCTCAAAATTTTCCCGGTGACCCGGACTATGAAAAACTTCCACCCCTCCGGGAGGCGGTGTGAACTTCTTCGCCTTTTCTTCTGTATCGGTTTCGGCAGTATCGCCATAGGTAATGATCAGGTTTCCCTGGTCGCCGACATAATTGGCTCCGTACGACGTACGCGGCCATTTGAATCCCTCTTCGTGTGCCACACCGGGCATCGCCCATACCAGTTTCCAATCGGGATTCTTGAAGTGATAGGTAATTTCCATATGTTCGGGGATATCGTATTGCCCCTCGAAATGAGGATCGCCTTTGGCCTCCACAGTCACCGGCCCCGTATGGTCGCTATCCATAATCCACAACGCCACGCTCATCACATGCGCACCCCGGTCGCGAATCTGCCCGCCGCCGAAATCCAGCATCCAGCGAAAGGCCCCATGAGTGTGCGTTTTATTATACGGAATCCAGCGGTTAGGCCCGACCCAGTAGTCGTAATTCAATTCCGGAGGCGGTTCGGAATCGGGTGTCCAGTCTCCTTTGGGATTTTCGTAATGCCAACAGAGCACTTCGCGTACCCGGCCGATCTGGCCGTTTTTGATATAGCGATGCCCGTAATAAGCGCCTTCCTGAGATCGCCCCTGCGATCCCACCTGCACAACCCGGGCGTAACGCCGGGCGGCATTCACCATCGCCTTTCCCTGCTCGATCGTGTTACAGGCGGGTTTTTCCACATACACATCCTTCCCCGCCTCACAGGCGTGCACGGTCATCAACGCGTGCCAGTGATCCGGTGTAGTAATGAAGACGCCGTCGAGATCCTTCTGGTCGAGCAGGTCGCGGTAATCCTTATACAAAGTGGCTTTCCCGCCTACCCGATCCGCCGCCTTGGCCAGGCGTCCTTCATCGACGTCGCATAAGGCAATCGAGGTTTCCGGTCTAACAAATCCCATGCCGCGTCCTCCCAGCCCGATATTTCCAAATAATAACTTATCGCTGGGCGCAGGCCGGTTCGGCGAACCAAAAACCGTGCTGGGAACCAGACTGAACGCAAATGCGCTTCCAGTCGAGACTGCCGCGGTCTCCATAAAAGAGCGCCGCGAAATTGTCTTTTTCAAGTCTTTCATCATAGTCTCCCCTCTTCGATGCGACAAAGCGGTATCGCCATGTCAGACCGAATCGATTTGGGTATAACGGGCATACCCTCACATTCTCTTACCATACCGGATTTCCCCGCATTTGTCTTGCCAGATGAAGGGAAATAGTAAAATTCATCCGGCCTACCTTCTCGATCGCGATCTATCTTTTTACAATATTCGATACCGCGGCGGATCGCTTTTTTTCACAAACAGTAGCGATTGGGACATAATAGAGAACTCTCAACTTGCCGTCGCGGCCGCCGGACGGCGGCAATGTGGATTTTATAAGTTCCCGGCTATTCACACCATAAAGTAATTTTGAATCGATACGATGCCTGATTCATGAAAGGAACCGATGATGAACGGGAATCCAACCCAAGCGGGACGGCGGGATTTTTTGCGAAATTCGACTTTGACAGCCGCCGGTTTGACACTGGCGCTGCAAACCGGCAAGGCTCCGGCTGCAATAGCGGCGAACGCGAACGAAAAGATCAACGTTGGTTTCATCGGTATCGGAAACCGGGGATCGCAATTATTACAAAGCTTCATGAAACAGCCGGACATGCGGGTGGCCGCACTATGCGATGTGTACGAACCTTATCTCCATCGCGATCGAAACAAAGTCGATTCGGCGCTGCGCGAAGAACTGGGAGAACGAATTCCCGAGATGGGGGAATCGTTCGACTCCTCGGTAACACGATACAAGGATTTCCGCCGGCTTTTGGAACGAAAGGATATCGACGCGGTTTGCATCGCCACGCCCGATCACTGGCACGCCATCCAGGCCATTCAAGCATTTGAAGCAGGAAAAGATGTTTATGTAGAAAAGCCGCTCTCGGTAACCATTCACGAAGGGCGGTACATGGCCCAGGCAGCCCAGCGTACGAGACGTGTGAATCAGGTCGGCCTGCATCGCCGCTCGTCCCAGCTCTATCGCAAGGCCGCCGAACTGGTACAGGCCGGTACGATCGGCAAGGTGACCGTCGCGCGCGCCTACCGGATTAGTAATATGTACCCGCAGGGTATTGGAAAAGAATCGCCGGTGAAGCCGATTGATGGCCTGGATTGGGATTTATGGCTGGGGCCAAGAGCCGAATGCGGCTATCAGAACAACATCACGCCTTATAAATTCCGTTGGTGGCAGGCCTATTCCTCCCAGGTGGGAAACTGGGGCGTGCATTATTTCGATTCGATCCGCTGGGTGACCGGCGAAGAAGCGCCCATCTCGATCTCGGCGCATGGCGGGCGGTTTGCACTCGACGACGACCGTACGATCCCCGATACGATGGAAGTCATCTTCGAAATGCCGTCGGGCATGCTGATCGTCTTCGGCCTATACGAAGCCAGCGGCGGGCGCGCCATCGAGTTCGGCGAGTTGGAGTTTCGCGGGACGCTCGGAAATTTGTACACCGGATCGGAGGGCGATGGCTTTCGCGTGATTCCATCCGATACAGGACAGTTTCAAAAAAACGATTCGCCACTCCAACCAATGGAACAAAAACGCATGGATGCCGATCTGACCGATCAACACGTCCGCAATTTCCTGGACTGCATCAAATCCCGGGAACGTTGTCACTGCGACATCGAAACCGGTCATCGTTCCACTACTTTCGCCCATCTGGCGAATATAGCGTTGGCCACCCGCTCCCGGATTGAGTGGGACGCTCAAAACGAAAGGATTCTCCATAACGAAGAAGCGAATCAGCTATTGCATTACGAATACCGCTCTCCCTGGGTGCTGGGGTGAAAGATGGAGACAACCGGGCAGAACCAATCTTCACACTCATCGCCGACTCCCTGGATTCCCTTGCGGACAATTGTCACGCCGGTATTAAAGAAAAATATAGAATATCTCTCGATATTCGATCCAGCTCTCTGCGAGCAAATCAAAGCCAACGCAGGCAACGAGGAACTGCTGGCCCAGGAAGCGCAGGGGTTGATCCGTTACCGAACCTTGGACGAACCGGTGCAGTGGATATTCGGCGAAACCAATCCGCGCTTCGAGTTAGCGGCTCTTGGCGATAAACTGCGCCGGGTCCCCCGCGAGGCTCCCCTGATGATACTCTTGGGAACGGCGGCTGGATATGCGATCCGATTATTCGCCGAACCGTTCCTGAAGAATCCCGATTCGGTGCTGCTGGCCCTCGATACCTCCGCAGCTCACATGCGGTGCGGCCTGATCCATACCGATATCCGCTCCGTGTTGCGTAGCGGACGCTTTCATTGGAGAATCGGGGGAACGGAACTGGAAGATGTTTTTACCGCAATCGACGATTTAAACCTCTGGTGTCGTAATCCGGCTTTCCTTCTTGATCCATCGGACGGCAATTGGGTGGAGACCTTGCGCCATTTCCAGGCCGAGTACGCCGAGCGTTCCTCGATTCACGAACGGCGGCATTCCCAGACGATTGAACGAATCCGCTCGCGTCGCGATCATCCAGAGAATAAGGAGATTCAGCGTGTCTTGCTGCTGGATTGCTGGAAACATTTCCCCCAGGGACTACATATTCAATCGATTCACAATGCATTTCAGCGGCGCGGGATGAGAACGCAGATGCTTGAACTGGATGGAGTGCGTATCGATCTCTTCGAAATCCCGTACCGGCGGCTTCAGGAACGTTCCCTCCTCGAT